>CAJVYN010000213.1 GCA_913009355.1 uncultured bacterium
CGTGTCCTTTTACCATTGTTTCGGGACCCGTTAAATTCATTAGGTATTGTGGGTGTCAATCTCGTAAAAATGCCGATCGCCGCCGTGATTTTGCTTGGCCCCAGTGCTGTTGCTCTTAGTTTTTTCTTTTTTGTTTTTGCAAAGCCTCAGCCGCCGCTTTACAACCGCAAGCGCTTCATCAACAAAATATTCATTTCTCTTCTTGTTATTTTTATCGCTGTTCTGACTCGCGGTCTGATAGCCAGGCATAGCTCAGCGCAGATAGCTTCCGCAGGGCTGCGTTACAATTGCCAGTTAAAAGCTGTAACGAGTTTACTTCTGACTGATTCCGGACGGCTGGTCAGAAGCGATTTGGCCAACCCCAAACGAAAGATACCCTCTTTCGGCCAGATGAAAATTGATTTGAAACCACAGGGCCTAAACCATAATGTGGTTATAGTTGTCCTTGAGGGTGTTCAATACAGCCACACTTCACTGTCAGGCAGAGCAGATAACCTGACGCCGTATCTTGCAGCTTTAGCCGGCCAGAGCGTTGAATTCACAAACACCCGTTCGACGCTTACCCATACCACAAAGGCTTTATTTAGTCTTCTGACCGGCCGATACCCTTCTGCCTCCCAGGATATCGCTGAAACGGTCCCTGCTGTAAATCCTTATGCCGGCATCGCCTCGATTCTAAAACAGAAGTTGAATTTTAGAACCGCATTTTTTCAGTCAGCCAAGGGCAACTTCGAGTCTCGGCCGGGATTGGTCTATAATCTCGGCTTCGATAAGTTCTGGGCCAGAGATGATTTGGACGATCCTAACGGCTTTGTCGGCTATCTGGGCTGTGACGAATTTTCAATGTTAAAACCGATTTTCGAGTGGATAAAGTCCGACACCAGGCCTTTTTTTCTAACGATTCTCTGCTCGGTTACCCACGACCCTTATGAGGTTCCCGATTGGTTTGCCGCATCAGCCGCCGAATCGGTGCAGCGTTATCAACAGACAATTTCCTATACCGACAAATTTTTAGCTGCGCTGGATGCCGAGCTTACCAGGCTGAATCTTGCGGACAACACGATTCTTTGTGTTATCGGAGACCACGGCGAAGCATTTGGCGAGCATGGCCTGCTCGGCCATGAACGAATAGCTTTCGAGGAGACTCTCCGCGTACCCTGGGTCATTCGTGCACCATCTACAATTAAGTCAGCAACCAGGGTTACTGAGCCGGTTAGCTCTGTTGATTTAGCCCCGACACTGCTGGCTCTGTTGGGTTTTGAAATAGAAGCTGCCGGTTTTGACGGACTTAACGTTTTAGGGGGGGTGCCGGACGACCGCAAAGTATATTTTTCCAGCTGGATGCGGCAAAGCCCTGCAGGTTTTGTGAAAGCCAATCGCAAGTTCATATACAGTCCAACGAACAAAATGGTCTCTATCTATGATTTGAGCGCCGACCCGTTTGAATTGGTTAGAATAGAGCCGGGTGAGCAGCAGAGCCGGAAAATTATCGACGAGATTATCACCTGGCGAAAAAACAGCATTTTTAAGCTCAACCAGCAGCGCTCAGGCGAAAAAACACTTTTCGATTCCTGGCTTTGCCGCTGGAACAACCGGATTTCCTGGGCCCAATATCGTCCCGAGGCGAAAAATTAGAGCATTGAGCCGTTCATTTTACCCACAGCCGTGTTGTTTTTTATAAACATCGAGCAAATCCCTTTGTCATTTAACAATTTATAGTCGTATAAATGTAAAAATGGATTAGTTGAGCACAAGCGATGTTGATAAAAAACAACACGCTGTTAAAATACGACACTTGCTTATTTCACAGTGTAAAATGTATATATAGACATAACTGTTTTTCCTGCAAATTGTTAGGTGGAACAATTACGTACGGCTTTTGCTTTATTTTTTGTTGTTGGCATATTTTTTGCACATAATTCTAATTCGCCCTTATCGGGTGACGATATTGGGCGGACGTCCTAAAAAACCATAGTTGGAGGAGGATGGGTCCGCCCGATTTCAGGAAATTTCAAAATCGGTATTTCCGGCTATTGAAAAGCCGGCGGAATTGATTTTGTTTAAGGATATAGTGCGGGGTCGCGCCGGAGGAGGAGCGGCTCCGTTCTTTTTTTGCGCAATATTCTTTCCTGTCAGCGCAAAGATACCGCCGCAAGCCATTTTCAGCCGATTGTTTTGGTTTAATTTTCACTACTCAATAGCGGTGTCAGCCGGTATAATCAGCCCTGTTATGGAGCGAGCGCTTTACAGGATTATCGATGCCAATTTCAATCGCGCCCGTGAGGCGGTTCGGGTGATAGAGGAGTTTTGCAGATTTGCCTTGAACTGTCCTTCTCTAAGCGGGCGTGCAAAACAGCTCCGCCATCAGCTTTGCTCCTGCCTGGCCAAACTTGATGCCAGCCGGCTCATCGCCAGCAGAGATACGCCCGGCGATGTCGGCATTGGCAAAACGGTTGACAACCAGTTCCATCGCACTAACCTCGATAGCTGTTTTACTGCCGGCTGCAAACGCCTTACTGAAAGCTTACGGACGCTTGCTGAGATGACCCAAACACTCAATCCCGCAGTAGCTGAGACAATTGAGAAGCTAAGATACGACGCTTATACACTTGAAAAGGACATCGTTGTTTTTAGCGACACAGCCGAGAAATTTAAACGGGTCGGACTATACGTAATAATCAGCAGTCCACTGCCCGCTGATGTACTTTCTTTAACTCACTGCTGCGTGGCCGGCGGAGCCGATTGTATTCAACTGCGGGCAAAGGCCGTTGAGGACGATAAGCTTTTTGCCCTTGCCGTCGAATTTGTGAAAGAGTGCAAAGCCGCCGGCGTACTTAGTATAATAAACGACCGGGTTGACATTGCCGTTGCCGCCGGTGCCGATGGCGTGCATCTCGGCCAAAATGATTTACCAGTCGAGCAGGCCCGCAAGCTCCAGTTGTCTCCTTTGATCATTGGCAGGAGTACGCATTCGCTTAAGCAGTTGCGTACTGCCTGCCTGCAGCGTCCCACTTATGTAAGTCTGGGTCCTGTTTTTGCCACCGCCACAAAGCCGACTGCCGAAGTTGTGGGCCTGGACTACCTCAGGCAGGCCGCAGAAGTATTAGCCGATACCGGTATCGGTAATGTCGCCGTAGGCGGTATAACGGCGGACAATCTCGAAGATGTTTTAAGTACTGGTGCAAAAGCAATTGCGGTCTGCTCTGCGATAACCCAAGCCGGCGACCCGACCGCAGCCTGCCGGGCGTTGAAGCACAAAATCACTGCTTTCAACAAAGAATAATCAGCCCGAGTATTTCATCAAATGTTTCACCCCGCGTTTTACCACACGTTTTTAATATTTAGCCCCCAGTCCTGTGCTGGGGGGGCTTGTTGTTATTATTCACATTATGTGGTTTCATTGCTTTATTGACATTAGCGATTTAGTTCGATAGTATTCTTTTGCTTTTGCGTTTTTTTGAACAGTTGGTAAAAGGATAAGATGAGTGGCACACCTTCCAGAATTGTAGAGCTTGTCGAAACGTTCGATCGAAATATCGAAGCTTACAAAAACCGACAATACAACGAAGCGCAGGTTCGTCGCGAATTCATAGACCCGTTTTTTGAAGCTCTCGGCTGGGATATACCCAACATAAAAGGTTATGCTCAGGCTTACAAGGAAGTCATACACGAAGCTACAGTAAAAATAGGCAGTGCCACTAAGGCTCCCGACTACAGCTTCCGCATTGGCGGAGTTCGCAAATTCTTTCTCGAAGCTAAAAAACCGTCTATCGACATAAAAGGCGATCCACATCCGGCTTACCAACTGCGCCGTTATGCATGGAGCGCAAAACTGCCCGTATCAATCCTTACTGATTTTGAAGAATTTGCTGTCTATGATTGCCAGACTCGTCCGAAATCAACCGACAAAGCCGGCACCGCCCGGATTATGTACTTCAACTACAAAGAATACATTGAGCGTTGGGACGAAATTGAAAATGTCTTCAGCAGAGAAGCGATACTTAAAGGCTCATTCGATAAATTCACTGCTGCGACAAAAGGAGATCGGAAGAGCACACGTCTGAACTCCAGTCACATTCCTTTATCTCGTATGCCGTCTTCTGCTTGAAAAAAAAAAAAGAAAACAAGTATACACACATAATCAATAC
>CAJVYN010000214.1 GCA_913009355.1 uncultured bacterium
CAGTCGCTCTTTGATGGGCAGACAGTGGAATGCACGCATCTGGACTGTGTTGGCTACCTGCAAAAAGCAGGGCCGATCCAGTTGGCAATTCCTTCAAAACGCGTTGTCTGCTTATTATTTTCAAACTTCTACTCCATCTCTTCTTCCTCAGGCCAACTAAGGGCCTGAACGGTTACGTTGTTTTTTAACTTTAGTTCACTTTAGGGCTTGGTTCAAATCAGGGTAACAAATGGGGTGGGTGTAGATATATAACGATTCCTGCCGATGTGAGGGGTAAGAGTAACAATTAACATTGCCCTTCAATCGAAAGGAATCGATATGATTACTAACAACATCGGCAGATTTGCTTGTGAGCAACAATTTTTCTCCCAAACAAGAACTTCTCCGGCAACTTCTCTTGGTCCAACAGAAAGAAAAAAACTTTCGCTGCAAGTGCTGACGCGGAGCGAATCAGTCAGTCATTTGGCTCAAAATTACCAGGTCAGTCGTAAATTTCTCTACCAGCAAGCAGCCAAGGCTTCCGATGCACTTGATGAGACCTTTACAGCTCCAACTGACAATGACAAGGTTCTGTTTTATCTGCCGGTAACAAAAAACTGGATTCGCCAATTCGTTCTGGCATTGGTGCTGATCTGCCACAGCAGTTTTCGAGGTGTGCTTGAACTGCTCGAAGCTGTATTTGACTATCGCAATTTGAGTCTGGGCACAATCCACAATATTGTCCGTGCGGCCGTGCAGAAGTCTAAACAGATCAATAACGCACAGGATCTTTCCAATATCCGTGTTGGTATTCCCGATGAGATATTCCAGGCATCTAAGCCGGTACTTGTTGGTATGGATGCTCGGTCCACTTACTGCTATCTGCTGTCTGCCGAGGAACAGCGAGACGAAACCACATGGGGCGTACACTTGTTGGACTTGGCTGCACAGGGGCTCCATCCGGATTATACCATCGCTGATGGCGGCAGAGGCCTTCGGGCAGGACAAGTCGCCGTCTGGGATGATGTACCTTGTCACGGCGATGTCTTCCATGCCGAGCGTGATCTCGGCAAGCTTGCCTTTTTCCTTGAGAATCGTGCTGCCGGATGCACAACAATGCGTCAAAAGCTTGAACGCAAAATGAATCGGGCCAAAAACAAAAGCAAAGGCAGAGCACTTTCAAGGAAACTGGCTTATGCCCGTCAGGCCGAGGAGCAAGCTATTGAGTTGGCTAAAAATATTCGCACTCTGGCCGATTGGATGCAGAACGACATCCTCTCGCTTGCCGGCCCAGACCTTCAGAGCCGCCGAGAACTCTATGACTTTGTTGTCGAAGAACTACGGACGCTCGAATCTCTTTGTCCGTATCGCATTAGCCCTGTTCTTCGGATGCTGGAAAATAACCGTGACAACCTTCTGGCTTTTGTCGGTATTCTCGACGAAAGGTTCGCCGATATTGCCGCAAGATTCAATGTCCCGCTGTTTCTGGTTCATGCCGTTTGCGAACTTCAGGGTTTGGATAAGAACCTTGCGAGCTATTGGCAACGACGAGCACAACTGCAAAAAAAACTGCAAGGACAATTCCATGATGTCGAGACAGCCGTTTGTGAAGTACTATCCGAAACGCCCCGTGCCAGTTCTATGGTTGAGAACCTAAACAGTCGCTTGCGAAACTACTTCTTCCTTCGTCGTCATATAGGCAATGATTACCTGGATTTGTTACGATTCTTCCTTAATCACCGCTGTTTTATACGAAGTGAACGCATCGAACGTGTTGGAAAAAGTCCTGCTGAGCTACTGACTGGCAAGCAACATTCACATTGGTTGGAACTGCTTGGTTTTGACAGATTCAGTCGCAATTAACCGGCCATATCCTGACTCAACTATATCAGCCCAAACCATCATAGCTGATGGCTCCTAAAATCTGTCGAAACTGTTACCCAAAATCCACTATTTTTGAACCAAGCCAATAAGATAAAACGGCAAAGACAACAAACGAAAATCAACCGGCTCCATACCGGAAACACTTGTCCTGGCGTCGCCAAGCAAAGGCTGTCCCGAATAAAAACGCAACGCGAAATCACACTGTTTTTCACTTATGAAAACATGCAGAGATTTCAATGAACCACTCTTGCCGGCTTTGACTTCAACAGGGATGATCTTTGTGCCCTGACTCAACAGATAATCCACTTCCGCATTTGCGCTGCCTCTTTGACGAAGCCAGCAGAATAACTGAGGCTCTTCATAATATCTGCCTGAATATAATAAATGTTGAGCCACAAACTGCTCACACACCTGGCCGGAATTTATCATCATTACATCATCAGCGGATTGTATGTCTGCCATAGTAATCCCCGCTCCCCGGCAGAGCAAACCAACATCAAGAAATATAGTCTTGAAATACCTGTCATTTATCTCAGCGCCTAAAGGTACGCCGTTTGCGTTGCTATGAACGACCCTGTGAACAACACACGCGCATTCTAATTTATGCAAAGCATCTTTAAGGTCTCTGCTTTTTTCATCCCTGTCGATCTGTGAATACTTGAATTTCTGACCGACTAAATTTGGGATTTTCAAAAATACATTTTCAATCCTTCGCTGGTTTACACGCTGTCCGTATTTATTAAAATCGGCACGATAGGTCGATAAGATATTGCTTAAAATTCTTTCACTTTCCAGGTATGACTTTGTTTCTGAATATATATTGACCGCTTCGGGCATGCCGCCTATTACACAAAAATCTCTCACATGCTGCATTAATTCATTGTGAATAGGATCAGGGATTGATTCAGGTAAGCAGTAGCTTTGTAGAAAATCCATTAATTTCTGCTTGCCCATTGCCAGCAAGAACTCTTCAAATGTCATTGGGCCAAGGTGCATATATTCAATCCGCCCGACCGGCATGGAAAACTGATGATCTTCGAGTACAAATTCGAGCAGTGAGCCAGCAGCTATGATATGCAGTTGCGGCGTCTGCTCATAAAAGTATCTAAGTGTCGCAAAAACTTCCGGAGCAGCCTGTATTTCATCCAGAAATAACAATGTTTTGCCCGGAATGATCGATAAATTCAGCCTCAATTCAAGTAGCGGAACAATTCTTTCCGGCTGCCTGGAACTGAAAAGCTCCGCCATTTCAGGGGTCTGTTCAAAATTGATTTCAGCAAGCGTCTCAAAGGCCTCATCAGCCAGCATATGAGCAAGATATGATTTGCCAACCTGCCTGGCACCCCGAAGAACAAGAGGTTTATGGTCCGGTCTGGATATCCAGTTTTTCAATTCTTCTAATGCAAATCGATACATCTTAGCATACCACCTGTATTAATAGCCACAACGTCGCTTATTTTACCTGTAGAATTAGCCAAGTCAACCTTTTTTAGAGATTTCAATGAAAATTTCTGACACCCAGGTTCCCCAGTCAGATTGTATTGGACCTGTCCTCTTCAAAAGTTCGAACTTGTTAATGGTAGGATGATAATAGAGCGTGTGAACTGAGCCATGCGTCCCAAAACGCGTCCCATTTATGCACCTTTGGTTCTTCTTGAGTTCTTCTTTGGTTTAACGTCCGTTTCATAAGTCTTTATTTGGCCGTCATTAACCCTTATGCCACAAGTACTTACAATCGCGAAGACCGGACTGAAAATCCGAGTGTCAAATATTGATCAAATACCATCAAACCAGCAATTCCAATGGTTGATTAGTGGAGCCATACGGTTATACCGGTGACATGTTGAAATCAATAAACCTACTTTGTCGCAGATTCAGCAAGGAGCTTTATGGATGCTCTGATATTTTCAGGTAGGTCTGGCCATTTATTAATAAGCTTTTTTAAATCAGCTGGCAAATTCTTGGGCACACATAGGGCACACTTTTGATGCAAAAAAGTGTCCGAACAGTGTTCGGAAACTGCAAGCTTTTGTTCAGAATCCGTGTTTTGCGAATTTTCGTAAGTGTCAGTAATTGCAATGCTTTGTATTATTTCTGTTGCGTTTTTGTTGTCTTTGTGTAACAATGTGTCTGGAGTAGCTGATGGGGTTCGAATCCCCCCGCCTCCATTCTGCGTCGCTCGCATTCTGCGAGCTATGCAGAATGCCCTACGTGTAAGCCTTCACAGAAATTTTTGAAAAATCCAGAACAATTCAAAGAAAAAAGTGGCGC
>CAJVYN010000215.1 GCA_913009355.1 uncultured bacterium
TTTTTTCAAGCAGAAGACGGAATACGAGATAAAGGAATGTGACTGGAGTTCAGACGTGTGCTCTTCCGATCTCAAAAGGAAAATGCCGTGGCTTTCGCATTCGAAAAACTTAATGTTTATCAGAAGTCAGTTAATTTCGCTGACGAAATATGCAGCCTTACCAGCAGTTTCCCGAGAGGCTATTACTTTCTCGTAGACCAACTCAATCGGGCATCTTTGTCAATTTCAGCTAACATCGCCGAAGGTAATGGAAGATTCACAAAAGCCGACCGGAAGAATTTTTTCATTATTGCTCGCGGCAGTATACAGGAATGTGTTCCGCTGCTGGAGCTTGCAGTTCGCAGAAAATTTATCGAGCTGGATGCCCATCAGATGTTACGCAATAATCTGGAAGAAATTGCCAAAATGCTCTCCGGCCTGATAAACGGTTTGGAGAAGCGAAAGAGCTAATCCAGCTTTCGCTATTAGTATTGAATCTGGTTTTAGAGCGTTAACCAAACTTGCTTATTGAATAAAGACAGGCAATTGTTAGAATAGTGCACTGATGTTGAGAAAAAAATACGTTTTGCAGGCATAAAAGATATGTTAACTCAATGCCCATACTGCAATGCGAGATTTCAAATTAATGGTAAGCACAAAGGTCAAAATGCAAAAAGTGCAAACAGTCATTCGAGGTAACCGAATATGTAGATTTACTGCCGCAAACTACCGTAGAAACACCGCACAATATGTCCAGAATTCCTAAATCAATAACATCTTCAATTGGTATTTTTTCAACAATCATAGGGATTTTACTTGGTGTTATTTCAACTGCCATCACTATTTTTATAGCTATTGCCACAATTGCTTTTACAGGGTACTATCTTCACAGCTTTAGTTTATTCTTTGTAATTCCGATTGGAGCACTACTTGCGGGTGCTTTATGTAGCAGCGGCCTTTTCTTAGGGCTTCATTTTTGCCGTAGAAAGTCAGTTACTTTTCACAACTTCATAGCTTTGTGTTTGGGTGTTATACCAATTGCGCTTAATAATTGGTATCAGAAGTATTCATCAGGCTCTGCAAACTGCTACAATGATTGACATGTGTAACACTTCGTCCAAAAATTACAAAATAGCCATAATAGCGGCAATAGCAGCCGTTTTGAGTGCACTTGCAGCTTGGTTTGCTGTCCTTACTACATAAAAACGGATGCTATACAGAAATAAGAGTAATAGGGTGCAGTTTGACGACAGTTCTAAAATCGTCCACACCAAGTTTGAGCGATATGAATCGCTCGAAACAGAGCAGGTGGACATCCGAACAAACGATGATATGTCATCCGGAACTGATAATATCGAAAAGCTGCTGACTTTGCAGACCAAATTACCCGGGCGTTCAAAACAGTTCATTTTTCAGCTGTGGCGGGGCCAGCCATTCGGTATGAAAAACGCCTTTCCTGTCGAGACGTTCGTATGTGTGTGCGCCGAAGTAATCACGCTGGGCCTGTATCATATTGGCGCTAAGTCGTTCAGTGCGATAGCTGTCATAGTAATTCAAAGCTGAGCTAAAGGCCGGTACCGGAATGCCCAGCTCGGCAGCTGTAATAATAACCTTTCTCCAGTTGGGCTGAGCATTCTGAACAATCTGTTTGAAGTATGGGTCGAGCAGCAGATTAGCCAGGTCGGATTTGTGGTCAAAGGCCTCCTTGATTCGGCGCAGGAACTGTGCCCTGATAATGCAGCCGCCCCGCCAAATCATCGCAATTCGGCCAAAGTTCGGTTTCCAGCTGTATTCCTTCGCCGCTGCAGCCATAAGCGCAAAGCCCTGCGCGTATGAACAAATCTTCGAGGCATAAAGGGCATCGTGGATGGCAGTAATAAATTCGGCCTTGTCGCCGGTATATTTACCGCTCGGCCCGCTCAACTGCTTCGATGCGGCGAGCCGCTCGTCTTTGACGGCTGAAATGCAACGTGCGAAAACGGCTTCTGCAATCGTTGGTACTGCAACGCCCAAAGCTAAAGCGCTTTGACTTGCCCAGGAACCGGTACCCTTCTGCCCTGCTTTATCGAGAATCATCTCAACCAACGGATTGCCGGTAACAGGGTCTTTCTTTGAAAGGATATCGGCGGTGATTTCAATGAGGTATGAATCAAGGTCGCCTTTGTTCCAATCGGCGAAAGTCTTGTGCATTTGCTCAGCGCTCATTCCCAAAGCGTTTTTCATCAGATAATAGGCCTCGCAGATTAGCTGCATATCACTATACTCGATGCCGTTGTGAACCATTTTGACGTAGTGGCCGGCACCGTTATCGCCAATGTAGGTGCAGCAGGGCCGGCCATCAACCTTGGCGGAAATTTTAGTGAAGATAGATTCAGCCATAGCGTAGGCCTTTTCGCTGCCGCCGGGCATAATCGACGGTCCCTTTAGCGCGCCTTCCTCGCCGCCTGATACGCCGGTACCGATGTAGAGCAGACCTTTTCCTTCGATTTGGCTGCATCGCCTAATCGTATCAGGAAAATGGCTGTTGCCGCCGTCGATAATTAAATCACCCTTTTCAAGGTATGGCAGAATCTGCTCGATAACCATATCGACGGGTTTTCCCGCCTTGACCATAAGCATCACTTTACGAGGTTTGCTGAGCGAGGCGATAAAATCTTTTACCTCGTAGGCGGGGATAATGTTTTTGCCTTTGGCCTTACCTTCGGCAAAATCCTTTGTTTTCTGCGTTGTGCGGTTAAAGACCGCGACAGTAAAACCCTTGCTTTCCATATTCAGCACGAGATTTTCGCCCATTACAGCCAAGCCCCAAAGTCCGATGTCTGCTTTTGCCATTTCGTACTATCCTTTCAAATGATTATTGATTATTGATTATTGAAAAAATAGGAAAAAATGGAAAAAATGGAAAAATAGAGACTGAAAAATAGGGGAAAATAGGGAAACATGGAAAAACAGGCCGCCATAGGATATAATTCATAAAGCAAGAAAAAGCCGCTTCTATAATTGAGGACAAAACCATAATGGAGCTATCCATTGTCATACCGGCGTTCGAGGAAAGTAAAAAGATTGGCCGGGACGTTGAAGCGGCTGTAACATTTTTAGAGAGTAATCATCTTGCCGGCCGGATAATCGTCGTCGATGACGGCAGCAGCGACAACACATCAGAAAACGCAAAAAACGCCGCCCCCCCTCTATCACCAGGAATATCGCTTAAGGTTATCCGACACAATAACCACAGGGGCAAGGGCCACGCTGTTCGGGCCGGCATAAAAGAAACAAGCGCCGAATATGTGATGTTCGCCGACAGCGGCTGTTGCGTGCCTTATGAAAATGCCTTGCACGGCCTGAAATTACTGAAGAGCCGGACGTGTGATATAGCGCACGGTTCGAGAAAACTACGGGAAAGCAAGATTGGAAAGCCCCAGAGTTTGTACCGGCGAATCTGCTCGGCAATTTTTCACTGGTTTGTAATTTACGGTATGAAAGTCCCTTGTGAACTCACCGATACACAATGCGGCTTCAAGATATACAGGGGCGATGTTGCGCAGAACTTATACAGTCAGTGTATTACTGATGGATTTATGTTTGATATGGAAATCATAATGCGGGCACAAAAACAGGGCTATCAGATAAAAGAATTCCCCATCGAGTGGACCTGCGACCGTGATAGTCGGCTTTCGCCGACGCGAAGTTTACGACACGTCCTTGGCGAACTAATAACCATCAAGCGGGCCCTGCACCAGAGCGGTACAGGGCGGGCCCTGGCTAAAAAATAGAGGGTATAGTGATTAACGATTGAAATTGTCCGAAATCCGGGGAAATAGAGGGGAAATTAATCGCAGATTTCACGGATTATATGGATTTGGGGCTTAAAAACAGGGATTAGAAGGTTGGTTTGTAGCGATTAGGCGGGATAGGTGAGGGCAAAACGAGCAAAAACGTTCGAAAATAATCGAAAAATGATGTGAAACGGTTGAAAATACTCGAAAATTTGCAAAAAAGTCAATACTGTTCGGCACAACAGTTGCTCTTTGATTTGGGGGAGAAAAAAATCCATAAACTACCTATTTTAACTTGCGCTAGATCGGAAGAGCACACGTCTGAACTCCAGTCACATTCCTTTATCTC
>CAJVYN010000216.1 GCA_913009355.1 uncultured bacterium
GGCAAGGAGCCGCGCCTGTTCATGGGGAAGGAAGGCTGGCAGCTCACCACCGGCGAAAAGAAGCGCATCCTGCTGAACAACATCTACGGCGTCGATATCGACGCCGCCGCCGCCGAGGTGACCAAGCTCTCGCTGCTGCTGAAGGTGCTGGAAGGCGAGTCGGCCGAGACCCTCGGCAAGAACCTCAAGCTCTTCCACGAGCGCGCCCTGCCCGACCTGGGTAACAACATCAAGTGCGGCAACTCCCTTATCGGGACGGATTTCTACGAGGGCCGGCAGATGGGGCTGCTGGATGAGGACGAGCGCCTGCGCATCAATGCCTTCGACTGGGATGTAGAGTTCCCGGAAATCTTCAGCGGCAAGAACCCGGGGTTTGACGCGGTTATCGGGAATCCGCCGTATGTGCGGATGGAGGCATTTCAGTCATTAAAGGAATACCTCAAACTGAAATATGAATCGCATGACGAACGCTCTGATTTGTATGTTTACTTTATTGAACGGGGTCATTCTCTGGTCAATAATTCAGGAAGTTACGGAATGATAGTTTCGAATAAATTTATCCGTGCCAAATACGGAAAGAATATTCGCAAGTTTATTACGAATAATGCGACCATCGAGCAAATCATCGACTTTTCAGGCTTACCGGTCTTTGTAGGTGCTACAGTTAGGCCCATTATTCTTATTACTTCAAGACAGAGAAAGGGGGTCTTGGAGACAAAGTACTCTCCCCCGGTATCGGAAGATATTTTTGCCTCCCTATTAACTGGGACGTTGACCATTGATAAGGCAATCGAAGATGAAAGTTATACGATTTTAAGAGACTCACTTACTAACAATAGCTGGAGTTTTTTAAAACCGGAGGCAGTTTTTCTCATCTCGAAAATGACCTCTGCCGGAGTATCTTTGGAAACGTATTCGCAAAAAGGGATTGGATATGGAATCAAAACCGGTTTGGAAAGAGCGTTTGTTATCAACGAACAGGAAAGAGAGTCCATTATTGAGCAAGATACAAAAGCACTCGAAATTATTAAGCCGTATATCGTCGGTCGAAATGTTCGGCGATTTTTTCTAAACTTCGGTGGCTTGTATCTAATCTATACGTATCATGGCATTGAAATTGATAAGTATCCGTTTGTGGAAAAGTACCTAAGATCCTTCAAAAGCCAGCTTGAAAAACGTGCTACAAAACAGAAATGGTACGAACTGCAACAACCACAATTGAAATACGTTTCTTTCTACGAAAAACCAAAAATAGTTTTCCCGGATATCGCAAACAAGCCACGCTTTGCGCTTGATGAAATTGGTTTTTATGGGGCAACTACTACCTTCTTCATTGGGTTGTATGACTTGTATCTGTTGGGGTTGCTTAATTCAAGAATGAGTTACTTCTATTTCCTCGAAAAGTGCGCGGCGCTAGAGGGAAAAGCTGATCGATATCTGAGATTTAAATATCAATATTTAAAAGAATTTCCTGTTCGCCCTATCGACTTCTCCAACCCCGCCGATAAAGCCCGCCACGACCACATGGTAGAAATGGTCGAGCAGATGCTGGAGCTAAACAAGCAACTTCAGGCGGCCAAGATATCTCACGAAAAAAACACCCTCCAGCGCCAGATAGACGCCACCGATCGCCGCATTGACAAGCTGGTATACGAGCTCTACGAGCTCACGGACAAAGAAATCATGATTGTTGAAGAAGGGTGCGGATGAGATCTATGTACAAGAATCAATATTGGAAGATGAAACAGGTGATAAAAGGTGATGGGGAGAGACCAAAACCAAAACCTGCGCCAACCGGAAACCCTGGTACTAGAGGAAATAATGGCGACCAAACCAAGGACAAATGAAAAACGCTGAATTGTGGGAACAATACAATAATTATTCCGAGATACTTTCTACTAATAGTCGCAAGCTGGCATTTGCAGCCGCTGCAATATGTTGGTTTTTCAAAAGCCCCGAGGTTGTTTTTCCTGAATATATTCTCGCAGCGCTTTTCTTTATCGTAGGGTTTTTCATTGCCGACATTCTTCAGTATTTGTCAGCTGCTTCTGTGCTCAGGTATTGGATTCGTAATCAAGAGAAGGAAATGTGGAGTGAAAAAGAAACAATTCAAGGTGAATACGAAAAACCTGCCTGGCCTGATTATCCTGCCCTCGGGTTTTGGTGGATAAATATCATTAGCCTGTTAGCGGCGTATGTATTCATTGCCCTCCAGATAATATGAATTGGCTGGGATAGCATGATTATGTAAGACACGAGCGTTCTATCCGTTTGCATTGATAATATGAACAAGTAGTTAGGCGGTTCTAATCTAGGTTAGAAATTACAGGGGTCGAGGGGTATGAAAGTAGATCATCACTTTGGGGGTTCCTGGACGGAAAGAAAGCTCAGTGCGCTATCGAAGTATCTGACTGCGTATATGAACATCTTTAAAGCTAACGAACGTGCACGTTGGTTCACCACGAATTATGTTGATGCCTTCGCGGGAACCGGCTTTCGATCGGGCTCTACGCCAGAACCGGGACTAGTCCTGTTTGAAGATGAAGAAGCAGCAGAACTTCAGCAAGGAAGTGCCACTGTAGCGCTCGAATCAAGCCCCGCCTTTGATAAATACATCTTCGTGGATAAGAAACCTGAGCACATCAGGGCATTATCAGAACTGAAAGATCGTTACCCAGAACGAAATGTGGAAATCATTCGCAACGATGCCAACCTGTACCTTCCTGAATGGTGCAATAATACTGACTGGGAAAGGAATAGAGCTGTTGTTTTTCTCGACCCATACGGTACGCAAGTTGATTGGAATACAATTAAAGCTATGGCGGATACTGAAGCCGTCGATTTATGGCTTTTGTTCCCCCTTGGTCAGGCGGTTAACAGGATGTTGACTAGTGGTGAGCCGTTGGAGGCTTGGTCGGCAAGGCTCGACAGGCTGTTTGGATCAGATGATTGGCGTGATGAGTTTTATAGGCCATCCGGACAGGAAAGCTTGTTTCTGTCGGAGCCAGGACTGCAGAAAGTAGCTGATTTCGATGCCATTGGCAGATATTTTGTCAAGCGGCTTCAGTCCGTGTTTGCGGAAGTGGCCAACAACCCTCTCGCACTATTCAACAGTAAGAACATTCCAATTTATCTGCTCTGTTTTGCGGCAGCTAACCCAAAAGGTGCAAAGACTGCAATCAAGATAGCGGACCATATTCTGAGGCAATAGCCATGGCTTCAAAAACAACAATCGAATGGACCGAGGTGTCCTGGAACCCAGTCACCGGCTGCACAAAAATCAGCCGCGGTTGCCAGAATTGTTATGCCGAGCGAATGGCGCGCAGACTGCATGCCATGGGGCAACAACGGTACCGCAACGGGTTTGATGTCACCTTACAGGCAGATCTTCTTGAGCAACCTGACCGGTGGAAGGCTCCAAGAACAATTTTCGTCAACTCCATGAGTGATTTGTTCCACAATGATGTGCCAGAAAGTTTTATTGAGCAAGTGTTTGAAACGATTGCCAGAAACCCGAGGCACACGTTTCAGGTCCTTACAAAGCGCAGCAAACGTCTTGTAGGTCTTGCTGCCAGGTTGAGCTGGCCAAAAAATCTATGGATGGGAGTCAGCGTCGAGGATGAAAGGGCTGTCGAACGAATCATCGACCTGCAAACCCTGGATGCGGCAGTCAAGTTCATTTCCTGCGAACCGCTGCTCGGCCCTCTGGTTGAATTGCCGCTCGATGGCGTCGATTGGGTGATAGTCGGCGGCGAATCCGGCCCGGGTGCCCGGCCGATGAAGGAAGAATGGGTAATTGATATTCAGCAGCAGTGTAAAAAGAAAGACGTCGCTTTTTTCTTCAAGCAGTGGGGAGGAGTGAGAAAGAAGAAAAACGGCAGGGCACTGAAAGGAAAAATATATAGCGATTTACCGTTATCTGCCGCAGCCTCTGGCTAAATATTTCAAACGGAGAGCAATGTGAATGAGGTTACAAATCGGCGCCACCGACCGCCGCATCGAAAGCTCGTATGCGAAGTCACGACTTCGCCGCTGAGGAAATCAGGATTGTCGTGGGGAACCGTGGCCGATAGATTCATCCGGAAG
>CAJVYN010000217.1 GCA_913009355.1 uncultured bacterium
TTCCCTGGTCAACTTTGCCGTTATTCCAGAGAAGTTTTTTGTTATTGACCAGTTCGGTCAGCGTATCGGCGCCGGTGGCGTTAATAATTGCCATTCGCGGTATTCGTTCAATCAGCCCTAATTGTTTTAATTCGTAAAAGGCCTTGCCGAAGGCACTGGAGTTGCCCAGATTTCCGCCGGGCACTACTATCCAGTCGGGCATTTCCCATCCTAATTGTTCGATGATTCGGTACATTATGGTTTTTTGACCTTCGAGTCGGAACGGATTTAATGAATTGAGCAGGTACAGTCCCAGTTTGCGGCAGACATCCTGTACCTGTCGCATGCAGTCATCGAAGTCGCCGAGTATTTGAATGGTTTGCGCACCGTAATCCATTGCCTGACTGAGTTTGCCGAAAGCTATTCTGCCCGAGCCGATAAACACCGTGCATTTGAGGCCGCAATGGTGTGCGTACAGAGCCATCGATGCCGAGGTGTTGCCGGTCGAGGCACAGGCGCAGGATTTTGCCCCGACCATTTTTGCGTGACTGAACGCCGCTGTCATCCCGTTATCTTTGAATGAACCGGAGGGGTTCAGCCCTTCATATTGCAGATACAGACAGCCCGGCTGTATGTCAACATATTCAGCGACGGCATCATTTTGCTGGAGTATTGTCTGGCCTTCGCCTATGGTTACTTTGTATTTATCTTCGCAGAAGTTTAGCAGTTCACGAAACCGCCATACCCCTGAAAAATCCAGGGGGTTGTTTCTGTTTGCCCAGCGTTCGGCGAAGCTGCTTAGCTTATCGGGAACTTTAATTTTGTCCCAGTTATAGCGTATATCCAGCAGCTCACCGCAGGCAGGGCACTTAAACATTGCCTGGCCGCAATCGAACTCAGCGGCACAATCCGGATTTATACATTTTTGGTAAGCTACGTCAGTTATACTCATATACAAAATTCCTTGTAAATAAAGTGCCTAAAGTTTGAAGTGTCTAAAGTGCCTAAAGTTGTGGAATATTTTTTAACTTTAGCTCATTTTAGCTCACTTCTTTTTTCTTTGTGCTTTCGTGTCTTTGTGGCTAATCTTTTTTGGATTTCGCTGAGATTATAAACGACAGCCGCAGCTTTTAATACAGAAACCAGGTTTTTAAGTTTTGTTCTGGTTTATCTATGTCTTTGCCGGCCAGGAAGCATTTTATGCCGTTGGCATTCAGCTTTATTTTTGCCAGTTCCGCCTGCGAAGCAGGGTCCGGCCCGCAGGCAAAAGCGGCGATTGTTGTAAGTCTATCAGTCATATTCTCTGTGGTTAAATGTTTTTTAACCGCTGTTGATTTTTTCTATAAGCTCCGGAAGTTCGCAAAGCCGATTTATTTTCAAGGCCCCTTTAGGAAGTTTCTTGCCGGCATTGGTATAAGCGGTTTTCAAAACCGCTTTAAGGCCGAGCTTCACCGCGGGCTTAACATCCTTATCAATCCGGTCGCCTACGAATAATATGTTTTCCAGCCTCTCTTTAATACGTTCAGCAGCCAGCTTGAAAATTCGAGCGTCCGGCTTGCGAAAGTCAAATTCGTGTGAGTAAAGCCGGATCGCAAAGAAGTCCAATATACCGAACTGTTCGAGGTGTTTGTCCAGACAAAAGTTGTTTACAAAGGTGTTGGAAACTATGCCGAGCTTAATCCCCATTTTTTTAAGTGCAGTTAAAGTTTCGGCTGTTTTGGGTTCGATTTCAGCGACTTTGCTCAGAGGTTCATACCAGAGCCATACCAGATGCCGCCACTGCTGCTCATCGAGCTTAACGCCTTTTTTCGAGGCGATTTTTTTCAACAGCACCAGCGCATCAAAATCCCTTCCGGTTATGTTGGAAATGATGTGATGTGCTTGCAATGATATCAGGTTTCGCCAGCAGTAGAATTCGAAGTTGCCGACCGGCTGGCCGGAATCTTTGAGAAATTTGTATGATAATCCGGCGCCTTCTCGAAAGAGCCGGCCCATACTGACTTTGCCGAAGTTCAGCAGGGTTTCGCCAAAGTCGAACAGTACCGCCTTTACTCTCGTATTGCGTATCGCATTCAAAGAAATTTTCTCTTCGAAATTCGACATTTGTTATTCGATATTCATTTGCCTTGTGGGCTTATGCACTTTATTTTCTCAATGGCGGCAAATCGTTGCCGAAAACTTCCCGTACCCACCCGAACATTTCCTCGTCGGATATAGCAGAGACTCGGTCGTTCGAATACTCATCGTCGATCTTATCTTTTATTTTGATTACACGAGGGTTATGTTTGGCGATTTCAGTCTGGTATTTGGCTTCTATCCAGTGCTTGATTCCTGCCGCTCCGGTCTTGTCAGTGATTGCTACTCTAACGGGGCGGTTGAGCAGTTTTTGTGTATCGAAGCAGTTATATATCTCTTCGTTCTTCAGCAAACCGTCAGCGTGGATGCCGGCACGGGTAACATTGAAATCCCTTCCGACCAGCGGATAGTTGTGCGGAATGTTGAAGCCCAACTCTCTTTTGGCGTACTCAGCAAGTTCGGTTATCGCTGCATAGTTGACGCCTTCGGCCATTCCCTTCAATTGAGCGTGCTCAACCACCATAGCTTCCAGAGGCGGATTGCCGGTCCGCTCGCCGACACCGAATATAGAGACATTAGCGGCACTGCAGCCGTACAGCCACGCTGCTATAGCGTTTACCTGGACCTTGTGCAGGTCATTATGGCCATGCCATTCCAGCCATTCGGACGGCACGCCGATTTGTCGAAGTCCGTAAATAAGTTTCGGAACGCTCCGCGGCAAAGCTGTGCCTGCCCACGGAAGACCAAAACCCAGTGTATCACAAAGGCGAATCTTGACCGGCTTGTTATACTCTTTGGCCAGCTTCATCAGCTCGGCGGCAAACGGAAGTACGAAGCCCTTATAATCAGCTCGCGTCGCATCCTCGAGGTGACATCGCGGGATAACTCCGCTGTCAAGCGCCGCTTTGGTAATATCGAGATATGCGTTCATCGCCTGCGCCCGTGTCTTTCGCAGCTTCAGGAATATATGGTAATCGCTTGCAGAGGTCAAAATACCGGTCTCGCTAAGGCCCATTTCTGAGACCAGCTTAAAGTCCGCAGACACAGCTCTAATCCAGCCGGTCACCTCGGGAAACTTGTAGCCCCGCTCTTTACACAACTCCACCGCTTTTTTATCTCGCTTCGAATATAGAAAGAACTCGCATTGTCGAATTAAGCCGGTGCCGCCGTCTATCTCGTGCAACAAATCGTATATTCGCAGAATCTGCTTCGGCGTATAAGGCGGCCGAGCCTGCTGACCGTCGCGGAAAGTCGTATCGGTTATCCATATTTTCTCCGGAATGTCATACTCGACGGTATGGTTGTCGATTATTATTTTCGGAAATTCGGTATAGAGGAAAGTATCCCGGCACAAATTGGGTTTTCTAACATCTACGAGTTTAGGTTTCTTTTTCGCCATATTTATCTCCAGTATCTCATTGGCAGCTCCATTGACGGTCTTACATTTCGTCCGAGATACGCTTCACGAACAATAGCCGAGGTGGGAGTCGAACCCACACGCCCTAACGGGCAGGGGATTTTAAGTCCCCAGCGTCTGCCATTCCGCCACTCGGCCCAGCGTATCGTATCTCGTGAAGCGACAAGTGTACACGGGCCACGAATCGCGAGTTGTAAATCACGAAACAGCTTAACGCATTTGGCGAAATTTTGCAAATGGTTTCCTAATCTGTTGTTATTACAGGGGCCGGCGAAAATCCCGATAAGTGGGGATTTACTGCAAATTGAGACGGTTTTTGATGGTGAAAAAATCGAAAACGAATCGAAAGTGTACGATGGTACAGCGGCACTTACGACCTGTGTGCTTTGTTTGTGAGATGCGAGATAAATCGAGGCTGCAACCGGCAAAGAAAATCGCCTATTCGCTCTGCTGCCTGAGCCAGCCGAACTCTGCGGCTAAGTGCTTTCAACTGTGAATCGTTAGATCGGAAGGGCGTCGGGTAGGGAAAGAGTGTAGGTCT
>CAJVYN010000218.1 GCA_913009355.1 uncultured bacterium
CTACAGATATTCCCCAGTCCACTATCTCAGGAATTGAAAATGACCGTATTAATATTGGTGTTGAAAGAGCAAAAGTTCTTGCAAGAGCTCTTAAATGTCACCCTGCTGTTCTTGTTTTCCCATGTTGGGCAATTAAGGAACAAGTCGCAGCCTAACAATGCGCTAGAGATCGATTTGAAAAAGCTGCCGCTTTTTCAAACGACTCAGCTTTACGTGTGTCGCCGTGCATGTTCCAGTACTAATGGGTGAGAGTCCCTAACCATTTGAGTTTGAGTTTGAGGGACGGTGTTCTTTTAGTTCACTTTGATAAGAAGAATTGAAAATAAATTCAAATTTTAACCGTGAACCACGCTATGCCCTAAATCTTGCGTGGTTTAGGGTTAGATCCACGGCAGGCAACACAATTAAGGCGGTCCGCCTAGGCGGACCGCTTATTTCTGACGATATAAATTTAATAATTGACATTATTTGGTTTTAATATATAATGGCACATGAAATTATAGGTTCAGGGAAGCCGGTTAAAAACCGGCGCGGTCCCGCCGCTGTAATTCGGAACTTTATTTAAAAATAAAGTAACTTCTTTAAACTTACGTCCTGTTGTATCATTAGGATGGAAAAAACCACTGTCCGCCTAGGCGGATGGGAAGGTTAGTTTAAAGTACCGGAAAGCCAGAATACCTGCCTGTATTGCGCTGAAGTGTATAAGTGTAGAAGCGTAGATGTGTTGAAAAAAAACGCATTAACGCATCACGCATATACGCATTAACACGTTATTCTTCGAGGAAAGGGTCAAGTTAAACAGGGTGCAACCCTTAATATCAATATTTTTGGTATTAAGGGTTTTTTTATGGTTACACCTCTTTTTTAAAGAGGGGATTAGGGGGCGGTTCAGAATCTTATGAAAAAATTTATTTTTGTATTTGGCGGGATTAGAAGCGGAAAAAGTTCTGGAAGGACTTGCTCAAAAAGACAGCTGGGATGTGGATTTGCTGCGATGCAGGGCCAGACTGCTCGGCGAGCAGGGCAAATTCAGCAAGGCGGCCGGCTTATGGGCACAGATTTGCCGGATACAAAAGAACCAGTCGCCCTTGACAAGCCGGCGGAGCTGGAAATGGTGGCGAGCAAAGTTTTACCAGCTTTACTGCTGGGCGAAAATATCGCAGGTGGAAAAACAAAATGTTTTGCATACCATTGAGGTTCTCGAAAATAGTTTCTCCGATATTCCGCCGTTATGGGCTGAAAAATTGAACCTGCTAAAACAGCAATTGCCTCAGCCAACTGATTGATGCAGGTAAATAACTTGCCTGAGCAGCTCTGCGGAGCTACAATACGTGAAACGAAAAACTATATCTCTAATATAAAAACAGGAAGATAATAATGGCCAAGCGAACTAATAACAAAAAACCCAAGGCAATCTGCAGCTTCTGCGGCCGGTCGGGCAGCGGCGCCGATACCTTCATAGAGGGCCCAAACAATGTTTTTATATGTCCGGAATGCGTTGACCTCTGCCACGACATTATCCGGCAGGACCGTAAACGACTGAGCAGGCCGGCGGTCAGCCTAAAGGAAATGCCCCTGCCAAGAGAAATAAAAGAACATCTGGATCAATATGTAATCGGCCAGGAACACGCCAAAAAATACCTCTCCGTCGCGGTGCACAACCACTATAAACGGCTTATACATACCGATAGTAACGACAGCGATATTGAAATCGATAAATCCAATGTCCTGTTAATCGGACCGACCGGCTCCGGCAAAACACTGCTCGCCCGTACACTTGCACGCCTGCTGAAAGTTCCGTTCGCAATATGCGACGCAACTACCGTTACCGAGGCAGGGTACGTCGGCGAAGACGTTGAAAATTTTCTGCTGCGACTGCTGCAGTCTGCCGACTACGATATAGAAGCCGCCCAGCGAGGTATCGTCTATATAGACGAAATCGATAAGACCGGTAAAACCAGCCAAAACATTTCGATTACCCGCGATGTTTCCGGCGAAGGCGTCCAGCAGGCACTGTTAAAGATGCTCGAAGGAACTATCGCCAATATCCCTCCGCAGGGCGGAAGAAAACACCCGGAACAATCCTACATACAACTCGACACCACGCAGATACTTTTTATTTGCGGCGGAACATTCGTAGGACTGGAAAATATCGTCAAGAAACGATTAGGCAAAAAAATGATTGGCTTCGATTCAGAAATGGCCGGCCGAGCCGATGAAAAAACCGAGTACTCAGATATAATTCAGCAGGTCATACCGGAAGATATTATTGAGTATGGAATGATACCTGAAATGGTGGGACGGCTGCCGGTGATTACCACCCTGCTGGCTCTCGACGAAGATGCGCTTATAGACATATTAACCAAGCCGAAAAATGCGCTTATTAAGCAGTATAAAAGATTCTTCGAGATGGAAAATGCCGAACTTGAATTTACAGCAGACGGCTTACACGCATTGGCACAGAAAGCATTGAAGCGCGATACAGGCGCCAGGGCACTGCGCTCGATTGCCGAGGAGCTGATGGTTGACTTGATGTATCAACTGCCCGAAGAGCAAGAGGGCGCAAAATATGTAATTACCCGCGATATCGTCGAAGGCAAAGCTGAATTGTTTACAGCAAAACAAAAAATGAAAAAAGAATCCGCATAAAATCGATATGAATAAGATTCGGGCACCCAGAAATCGAACAATAACACTTAGTGAAGCGGAAAGACAGCACTACAGTAAGGACTTAATTCGTGTTTCAAAACCTGTGGATATAAGTGCTATTGTCAACAAAATAGTAAACCAGGATATTTTTGAAATTCTCGATTTTCTGCCAGGCAGCTTTGCCGATTTGCTGATACTTGACCCACCCTATAATCTAAACAAAACCTTTAAGTCAATCAGCTTCAAGAAAAAAAGTATTACTAAATATGCTGAATTGTTTGAAAGCTGGCTGGTTGGGTTGTTACCAAAACTCAAGAAGAGCGCTACTGTTTACGTTTGCTGCGATTGGTATTCCTCAACAGCGGTTCATCTTGTCCTGGAAAAATATCTGAAGGTGCGAAACCGCATTACCTGGGAAAGGGAAAAGGGCAGAGGCGCAAAAAGAAACTTCAAAAACGCCTCGGAAGATATCTGGTTCGCCACCGTTTCAGATGACTATGTGTTCAACGTGGCTGATATTAAGCTAAAGCGAAAAGTTTTAGCGCCATATACCGACGTCAACGGCGAACCAAAGGATTGGGAAGATACATCCACCGGCCAATTCCGCCTGACCCATCCGTCAAATTTATGGGGCGATATTACGGTTCCCTTCTGGTCAATGCCGGAGAATACGGACCATCCCACACAAAAGCCGGAAAAATTATTAGCGAAATTGATTTTAGCAAGCACAAATGAAAATGACTTTGTCTTTGACCCCTTTATGGGTGTCGGCTCCAGCTTAGTGGCCGCCAGGAAGCTAAATCGCAGATTTCTCGGCATTGAGATTGAACCCGAATTCTGCTTACTCGCTGCCAAACGCCTGCATTTAGCCCAGCTTGATACAACAATTCAGGGCTACAGTGACGGCGTATTCTGGGAAAGAAATACGCTTAATATACAGGGACAAAACCGAAAAAGGGAAAACACTAAGGCCAAAAGCCCTGAACTTAACCGCCTTCGGCGGGACTTTTAGACAGGATTAACAAGATTTTTTATTTATATTTATTCTGTTTTATCCTGTAAATCCTGTCAAAAAATACAAATTCCTATGCAATCAAGTTAAAATGGCCTGATTGAACAGTTGCAAACCTACTGTGAGCCAGGGCGCTTATCTTTTAAGGCCGCTAACGCTCTGTTGAAAACTTGTCATTTCGACCGTAGTGAGCGAAGCGAACAAAGTGGAGAAATCTGTTTTTTTAATAGATTTCTCGGCTTCGGCCTCTGCGAGGCCTTCGCTCGAAATGACTTTGGCGGGT
>CAJVYN010000219.1 GCA_913009355.1 uncultured bacterium
ACAGCTAAAGCCCCGGACCGCTCACCCTGGGCCACGAGCTGGTCGGCACAGCTCAAATAAGCGTCCAAAACCAGCAGTCGCAGTTTGCCGCTGGTCTGCTCTTTAGCTTCAGCCAGGGCTTTGGTGGCTTCAGCGCCGGCGATTCGACCCAAAGCGGAAACAGCGGCGGCGGCTACCATCGGCTCGGAGTCGTAAATCAAGCTGCACAGAGCGGCAGCCGATTCAACGTCACGGCGCCGGCCCAGCGAGTTGATTATACCAACTTTCGTTTTGCCGCTGGTTTTCGATAACACTTGCCTGAAGGCTTGTTCTACAGCCGAACCTGGTATCCGTTCCAGGGCATATCTGGCCATATCCGAAGTTGCCGTCTCGGTCAGCATTACAACAAGGGTGGGTACCGCCTCTTCAGAACCAATGATGCTCAACTGCTTGCAGATAAACTGTTTGCCGGCTAAGGTCGCATCCGAGCGGAGGAAGGCAAGCAGAGGTTTCTCAATTTGTTTTAGACGCTGAGGTGAACCATAAGCGGGACGAATAAAATCAGCCAGTTCGGTAAGCGATTCGCTATTCCGGCCGTATTCATAAGTAGAAATAACAGCCAGAGCTTTTTCCAATGGCTGCAGTTCTTCCGGCAAGTCGGCCGTCGAAGTATTTGTCAGCAGCAAAAAACACCCGATGACAAGTAATGCAATGTTAATAATTTTTGATTTTTGCATTTCTTACACAATGAAACTTAAAACTCAAAACTATAAATGCCAGGGGCTGCGCATAGGCCGAGAGAGCATACGGTCGGCCTGCTCATCATTGACAAATCGTTCGTTTTTCGGGTCCCATTTCAGCGGCCGGCCAAGCCGGTAGGCGATATTGCCCAAATGACAGACGGTTGCTGAACGAGCCCCGATTTCCACATCACAAATCGGCTTGCTGCGAGTACGGATACATTTCAACCAGTTGGCGTAATGGTCGCCGCTTTCATAGAGGTGCATCTGGCCGGGGCCGATTTGTTCATTTTTAAGATTGCCGGGCCATGTGTGTAAATATTCGCGATTAACTTCAACTTTGCCTTCAGTGCCGACAAACAGGATTCCTCTCCTGCCTTTATCCCTGCGGGTCATAGTAACCCCGTTGGCGTATTTATAGGTAAGTTCCCTGTAATTTTTACCATCAGGAGGAACTATTTCAACCGGGCCGGTCTCGTCCATACCCAGGCCCCATTGTGCGATATCGAAATGGTGCGCCCCCCAGTCGGTCATAAGCCCGCCGGAATAGTCCCGATAGTTGCGCCAATGAGGATAGATATTATTACTGATATCAGGAGACAACTCCGAATTGTACGGCCTCCACGGCGCCGGGCCAAGCCACATATCCCAATCGAGATAATCCGGCACCGGCTCGGCGGGCAGGTAACATTCTTCGGAGAATATCGGATAAGCAGATGCGGCATTGCCGATATTTACCGAGACCTTCTTTACTTCGCCGATGTAACCGTTGCGAACCAGTTCGCAGGCAAAGCGGAACCGATAATCCGACCGCTGCATACTGCCGGTCTGCAGGATTCGTGAGTAACCTCTGACCGCACTTACCATATCCTTCGCCTCGGCAATGGTAAACGAGAGGGGTTTTTCGCAGTAAATATCCTTGCCCGCCCTGGCCGCCCGGATAACAGTAATCCCATGCCAGTGGTCCGGCGTAGCAATTACCACCGCATCAATATCATCCCTGGCGAGCAGGTCGCGAAAATCGCCGTAGGCCGTACAACCTTTGAATACGCCTTTGGCCGACTGGCCGGCATAGTGCTTTTCCACCCTGTATCTGGACCGTTTCCGCTTTAGTGCGTCAACGTCACAAACAGCGATAACCTGAGCGGCTGAATTGTTCAAAAAGCCTGACAGCAGAAATTCATTACCCTGTTTGCCTGTGCCGATAAAACCCAGCGTAATCCGATTGCTCGGTGCGACAGTTCCGGCTGCCCCCAATGCTGACGAAGAAATAATGTATGGAAAACTTATCGCCCCGAAGACACTGCCAGCCGCTCTTGTGAGAAACTGACGGCGATCAATATCGTTCTTTCGCGACATTTACGTTCTCTGTGGCCTCTGTTTTTTCCCTATTTTCTCGACCGGCCCAACTCGGAGGCCACATCATCAAAATACCGGATACTCTCAGCAATATCCGGCATAGAGTTTTTCCATTTGTACTCATACTCGACCAAAAACGTCCCTTTGAAATCCTGACGGGCCAGCTCGGCCAGTATTGCCTTAATATCTGTTTTTCCGCTGCCCCACACTACGTCGTGAGCCTGGAGTTTGCCAAATTCATTCAGGTCCTTTAAATGCAACTCTATGATACGGCCTTCGAGCTTTTTCAGCGCCTCAACCGGATTAATTCCCGAACGCACCCAGTGCCCCGTATCCGCACAGGCGCCTATCCACTTGCTGCGCCCTTTGCAGACAGCCAAAACCTTATCCGGATTCCAGTATTGTGTGGGCTTGGGATGATTGTGGATAGCTACCTTGATTTTATATTCCCGGCACAAGCTGTCAATTAAATCGAGTGCATTCTCCGGCGGTTCCATGACAATTGTCTCAATCCCCATATCCTTTGCAAATTCAAACAACTCCCGGTACTTGGCCTTGTCGTTTGGCAGTTTCACTACACCGTAGCTGAGCAGTTTCACCCCCGCTTTTGCCAGCTTCTGCTTAACTTCTTTGCGTATATCCGCCGGCATCGTATGACGAAACTCCACGTTCGGTCTTTCTTTGTTCAATCGCTGGCCGGGGTAGGCCTCGATGTAGTTCAGCCCCAGCGCAGCGGCTTTGTCCACAGCATCATAGAATGTAAAGCGATTGAATGTCCACATCTGAACACCCAGCCGCCAGTCTTTCTGAACATCTATCACAGCGTGCTCTGCCTCCACTACCTTCTCGCCCTGCTGCGCACCTGTCGCAGCAGGAGATAAACAGCCGGCACACAAAACAAACACCATTAAAACAACGATAAATTTCATCCCTTTATTCATCCCAAACAGACCGAAACTAAAGTAAGCTAAAGTTAAAAGTGAACTAAAGTGAACTAAAGTGAGCTAAAGTGAAAAAAAATTCCACAACTTTAGGCACTTTACACTTTAGGCACTTTACAATGTCCATCCCTGGCGATACTGTCGGCGAACGTAGCTATTGGCCTTGGATACATTGGTGGACTTCATATTCGGCCCATCCCAATTTACCTTTCTGCCGGTACGAATGGCAAGATTGCCTAACAAAACCACCTCTGTCAGCGGGCCGGCGTAGTCGAAATTGGAAACTGCCGGCTTGCCGCCCCTGCAGGCCTCAATCCACTCTTCGCGATGGCCAATGGACCTTGGAATAGTTTTGGGCGGACGTTTATACGCTTTCATTTTCGTCTCCGGTATCAGCCGCGGATTCCTGCCGTAACAACCGCACATCAGCACGCCTTTATCTCCTATGAACAGCACTCCGCCGTCCTTGTCACCCATTTGCCGACGGTCCTCCAGTTCTTTCGGCCGGGCCGGCTTCAATCCGCCGTCGTACCAGGTCATATTAACCGGCGGCATTGAGCCGCGTGCAGGGAACTGGTAATGAATAATGGACGCTATCGGCCCACTTTCAGAATTAACCTCGGTAGAGCTGGCTTCCACACTTATCGGCTGGCCCAGATTAAGCGCCCAGAAAGGAATGTCCATTATATGGCAGCCCATATCGCCCAGCGCCCCTGTTCCGAAATCCCACCAGCCGCGCCAGTCGTGCGGGGCATAACAGTGATTATACGGCCGGTACGGCGCCGGGCCTATCCACATATCCCAGTCCATCCCCTCCGGCACAGGCGGAGTATCCGTGGGCCGTTTAAGCCCGCCCTGAGGCCACCAGCCCATAGGTCTGTTAGTCCAGGCGTGCACCTAGAT
>CAJVYN010000220.1 GCA_913009355.1 uncultured bacterium
CCCACCATTTGCCCAGTTTCCAGTCACTTCGGTCGTTAGCATGGCGGCGCAGAATATCGATTCGCCATAGCCATCCGAGCACCGCGCATTCGAGCAGACCGACAAACCCAATTCCCCAGGTACCATCGATAGAATCTGCTACTACACCCAGCCAGTTCAGCCCGCCTCTGGTTGCATAGATAAGCCCAACACCCAGGCCAACCAAGCTCATCGCCGGCAGTACGATGGTGCGCTTCCAGCCGGTTTTGTCGATAATTGCGGCGAGCACTGATTCGGTAATTGAAAAAGCAGAATCAATCCCCAATGTTACAAGAGTAAAGAAAAAAAGGAAACTCCACCACGCCGAGCCCGGCAGTTGCGCCAGTGCATACGGAAATGCGACGAAGGCAAGCCCCGGCCCCCCGTCAACCACATCCTCGACCCCTACAGGGTTGCCGGCCTGGGCTGTAACAAAAGCCATTGCTCCCAACGTGGCAAAAATGGCCAAGCCGGCAACAAAACTTGTTGCAAAATCCGCAAGGCCGATAATTGCTGCGTTGTTATTGATGTCGCTTTTTCTGTGCAGGAAGCTGGCATAAGTAATCATTACGCCAAAGGCGAGACTTAGCGAGAAGAACGCCTGCCCAAAGGCATATTGCCATGTTGCAGCGTTTGCCAGCTCTGACCAGTCGGGGTTCAGGTAGTACGCCAATCCTTTAATACTCCCCGGCAGCATCAGGCCGTTGACGGTAAGCACCAGCAGCATTAACCACGGCAGCGGAACCGTAAGCCAGACGATTTTGCCAACAAACTTTACGCCCCTGAATATGCAAAAATACATTGCAGCCCAGGCGACAATCAGCATCAGGACAATGTTGGGCCGTATCGCTCCAAGCGCATTGCCTGCTTGATAGCCGAGATAGTCATTAAAGAAATCCCTTGCTTTCTGAACACCTTCTATTCCCTCGCCGGCCCAGGGCAGTTTGCCCCCGTTAAAAATCCCCTTGATACTATAGCCCAGAAAACTGAAACAATACGCCAGGATTACCGGATAAAACGTAATAATGACAAATCCGAGAATAATGCCCCACCAGCCGACGAACTCCAATCTTTTATGTCCACGGGCAAAAGCGTCAGGAGCGGCTCTTTGTGTAAAATGGCCCATGCTGAACTCCAGAATAAGCATAGGAATTCCAATTAGGAAGATTGCGATTATATAGGGGATTAAAAATGCGCTGCCGCCATTGTCGTAAAGCTGATAAGGAAATTTCCACAGGTTACCCAAACCCACTGCAGAGCCAATCGCTGCAAGAATAAACCCACCCCGAGTTCCCCAGCTTTCTCTCTGCTCTTCCAAAAGCTCAGGCATTGCCGCTTATCTCTCCCCAATTATAACTTCTTTATTCCAAGCAGTTCCAACGTGTCGCGTTCAATAATGTTTCGAATGTTACCCCGTGGAACAGTCGGCAAATTGGTGTCACCTAAAAGCTTGTTAAAGCCAAGCAATGTTTCTATACACTCCCCTGCGTTGCTGAATGGAAATCCGCTGCCAAACAATAATTTATCCATTACGCCCTGTTCGTATGCCGCCACTACCATATTATAAACCTGCCAGGCACTGCCTGGCTTTATTGTCAAGTCCGCATATATATTTTCGTGTTTTGCCACTATCGACAGTGTTTGCTCGACAAATGGCATACCCATAGTTCCAATGATAATTTTCAAAGCTGGAAACGTTCTGGCAATCTCATCCAGAAGGTACGGCTGGGCATAGTCCAAAACAGCCGGCGGCTCCAGATGTGGGCCATTATGAAAGAAAACGGGCAGAGCAAGCTGCTGTGCTGATTCGTAGAATCGCATCGCCCTGCTGTGGGCCGGATGAAAACCACAACTCGAACAATACAAAACTACACCCTTAAGTCCCAGCTTGACGGTAACGGAAGTCAGGTTTTTGACGCTGGTATTGTCTTTGGTCGGGTCTATAAGCGCAAAACCAACCATTTTTTCTTTATGTTTGCTGACATACTCAGATAGTTTCTTGTTGACATCCTGGCTCGAACCGGTCGCTGCAGCCAATACTATACAAATATCTACTGCCTCTGCCGCCGCCAGATGCTCAGATGCCTCAGCCTCGCTGGCAGCACAATTTATATGTGTGTGGCAATCGACTATCATATTCCTGCGCCCTTAATTCTTAGCCCTCAGCCATAATAACGCTGTAAAATTACGATTTATGATAGCCCTGCCAATTTCCACCGTCAAGCACAAATGCCTTATTTGCTGAAAAATAACTGTCCCCCCACAAGACTTTTCTTGACCATAAGATACAGCAGGTGTAGTATTGCCCCCCGCAGACAGTAAAATCCGAAAATTATCAGCCGATATATTCGGCGGCCAATATGACCAATAGTAATTTCACCAGAGAACAATATATGAAAGGATTTTAATTATGGAACTAAGTTTTCTTGATATCGCTGTGTTTCTAACCTTCATTACATGTGTTGTCGGCCTGGGCATATTCAAAAGTCGGAAAGAGAAAACCAGCGAGGATTACTTTCTGGCCGGCCGCGGTTTGAACTGGGGGTTGATTGGGGTTTCACTTATAGCGGCCAATATCTCTACTGAGCAGTTCGTGGGGATGTCCGGCGCGGCGGCTGGTGCGGCGGGGCTGGCTATAGCAAGTTACGGGTGGATGGCTGCTATTACCCTGGTTTTCGTCGCGATTTTCTTTCTGCCCAGATTCCTAAGAAGCGGTATCTATACAATTCCGGAATATCTCGAATATCGATATAATTCGACAGCCCGGTCGATTATGGCCTTCTATATGTTGGTCATATACATCGGCGTAACCATTTCAGCGGTTATTTATTCCGGCGGTATAACAATAAATACTATATTTGCCGGCAACGAGCTGTTTGGCATTCCCCTGACATTAAAAGTATCGATATGGCTGACGGGAATTACCGCTGCCATTTACGTTACGTGCGGCGGCCTAAAAGCCTGCGCATGGGCAGACCTTATTCAGGGCTCGGCCTTGATTATCGGCGGAGTGATTGTTCTGGTATTCGGGTTCAAAGCGGTTGGTGGTGTTCAGACTTTCTTTCAAGCCAACGAAGCCAAGATGCATATGATACTGCCTTCCGACCACCCGGTACTGCCGTGGACCGCTCTTATAATCGGTCTTTGGATTCCCCACTTTTACTATTGGGGCCTGAATCAATACATCACACAAAGAACTCTTGCGGCCAAGAGCCTCAGACAGGGTCAGCTCGGTATTCTTTTTGCCGCAGGTCTCAAGCTCATCATCCCGTTCATTATTGTTATTCCGGGGATTATGGCTCTGCAGCTTTACGGAAGCCAGATGACCGGCGAAGGTGGAACTACCGATGCGGCTTATCCTCTGCTGATTAGAAATCTTATCCCGATGGGCCTTAGAGGATTTATGTTCGCAGCTATCACCGGTGCGGTTATGAGTTCGCTGGCTTCGATGCTCAACTCGGCATCGACCATTTTTACGATGGATTTGTACAAACGTCACTGGAAAAAAGACGCTTCGCAGAAGTCGCTGGTACTGATAGGGCGTATTATGACCGTTGTATTTGTGGTCATTGGCTGCTTTATAGCACCTAAGCTGGGCGACCCGAGACTCAAGGGAATATTCAATTATATCCAGGAATTTCAGGGTTATATCTCGCCCGGAATTCTGGCCGCCTTTGTCTTTGGTATGATTTTCAAACGCACCCCCCCTGCAGCCGGCGTTACAGCCAGATCGGAAGAGCACACGTCTGAACTCCAGTCACATTCCTTTATCTCGTATGCCGTCTTCTGCTTGCAAAAAAAAACACCACCCCCCCCCCCCCCCCCCTCACTCCCTATCATTCTCTTTATTGTTTCCTTTCCTTCCCTCTCCCTCCCCTTTTGCCTTC
>CAJVYN010000221.1 GCA_913009355.1 uncultured bacterium
TTAATGTTGTTCAGTGAACAAGTGTCGAGGCAGCGGTTGCACTTTCAGTTTATGGTAGGATGCCCTCAAAACAAAAAAATGAGGGAAAAGAAAGTTTTATTATTTGACTTTGAGCTCTTCATAGGTGTCTTAATTTCTTGTTTTGAATTTTGTATTTTGGTTATTTGAATTTGTTTAGGATTTAGAGCTTAGGATTTAGGATTTATTATGTCGCATATTATCTGTGTTAATCAGTGGCCAATTTTTCTTTCGTCTTTTCTTCGTGTTTTTCGTGTCCTTCGTGGTGAATTTTTCTTTGTCCCTCTGCTCCTTTGCCCTTTTTTCTTTTGTGCAATTTTCCCATTTTTTACTCAAAACCACTCACTTTTTCGCACGTTTCACGTCATTTTTCACACGTTTTCGAATATTTTCGAACGTTTTCGCTCGTTTCGTCTTTACCTATCCCGCCTAATCGCTACAAACCAACCATCTAATCCTTGTTTTTAACCCAAAAATCCGTATAATCCGTGAAATCCGTGATTAAATTTCCCTGTTTTTTTACAATTCTGGACAATTTCAATTCTCTTTTCTCAGTCCAATCTTGCCCTTGTAACTTGCAGCCATTATAGATTTAAAAAATCCAGACAATCCTGTAATCCTGTCCAATTTCGTTACTCGTTATTCGTATCTCGTTCGGAATCTTCGTAAAATCCGCTATCGAAAAGACTTGAAATCTCTGTGTTCTCTGTGTACTCTGTGGCAAAGAAAGTATAAAAATTGAGGAATCCAAAATATGGCTAAAATTACCAAACTTGATGACATTGTATCGCTGTGCAAACGGCGGGGCTTTATATTTCAGTCCAGCGAAATCTACGGCGGCTTGGCAAGCTGCTACGACTACGGCCCGCTCGGCGTCGAATTGAAAAATAATGTCAAAAAAGCATGGTGGAAAGCAACAGTCCAGATGCGCGACGACATTGTCGGCCTGGACAGCAGTATCCTTATGCACCCTCTGGTCTGGAAGGCCAGCGGCCATACCGACAAATTCGCTGACCTGATAGCCGAGTGCAAAAAGTGCAATACCAGAACCAGAGTTGACCACCTTAAAGAAAAAATCGCCGAGCAATCCCAGGAGCATACCGAACATATCGCAATCGATACGGCAATAGCCGCCGCAGGCGAGCTGAGTAACAAAACCTGTCCTAATTGCGGCTCGGTCGGAAAATTCACCGAGCCGATGCCGTTTAAGCTGATGTTCGAGACGCAAATGGGCGCCAATGTCGATGACTCAATGACGCTGCAGCTTCGGCCCGAGACCGCTCAGGGAATCTTTGCCAATTTTAGAAACGTACTCGATACCGCCAGGGTCAGGATACCCTTCGGCATCGCCCAAATCGGCAAAAGCTTCCGCAACGAGGTAACCACCAAGGCCTTTATCTTCCGTACCCGCGAATTCGAGCAGGCCGAATTGGAGTTTTTCTGTCAGCCCGGCACAGATGAAGACTGGTTCGGGCGTTGGAAGGAACTGCGCTTTAACTGGTACACCGATTTAGGCATTAGAAAAGAGAATCTGCGTCTGCGGGAGCACAGCGGCGATGAACTGGCCCACTACGCCAAGGCCTGTGTTGATGTCGAATACAAATTCCCATTCGGCAGCGGCGACTGGCAGGAGCTTGAAGGCATCGCCAACCGCACAGACTACGACCTGCGGCAGCATCAGCGTGGAATGAGAACTCTCAATAAATGGTTTGAAAACGGCAGGGACCTGGCAAATATCGAATTAGCCGAGGAAGCTGGAGATTACCAGTCAGGCCCGCTGTCCTACTTCGATGATGAGCAAAAGGCCCGATATATTCCTTATGTGATTGAGCCAAGTGCCGGCATAGACAGAAGCGCACTTGCCTTTTTAGTCGACGCCTATGACGAAGAGCAGGTACGCAGCGAAACAAGAAACCTTTTAAGGTTCCACCCCGCTCTTGCACCGATAAAGGTTGCTGTCTTCCCATTAGTCAAAAGAGATGGTCTGCCGGATATAGCGCATAATATTTGCAATGACTTAAAAAAGCATTTCAACTGCTTCTACGACGAAAAAGGCGCGATTGGCCGACGTTATCGCCGACAGGACGAAGCCGGCACGCCCTTTTGTGTTACCGTTGACGGCCAGACAAAAGAGGATAAGACCGTTACCGTCCGCGACCGTGACTCTATGGACCAAATCAGAGTTTCAACCGACCAAATGCTGAGCTATTTTCGGGAAAAACTGGAGACCTGAAAAATGGTTGAAGAAAAGCAAGAAAACAAAAAGCCCGGAATTTTCAGGCGAATCTTAAAGTGGATTGGCCTGGGCCTCTTAGCACTTCTGCTAATCGCAGCGATTTATTTTCAGGCACCCTGGAAAGTGATAACACTTCTGGTTGTCCTCCTTCTTGCCTGCACCGCCCTGCCCAAGCCGGCCAGAAAGTGGTTCTGGCTCTCAGTTGGCGTTGTCGTAATAGCGCTGATTATATGGGTCTTCCTGCCTGATGATAGCGAAGGTTGGCGGCCTTATAAATATAACTTCGATAAAGAATTAGCATCAATGGAAACCGTCCGCTCTATACCAAATGAACAAAACGCCGCAGCAATCTACAATAAATTATTGGAAAGCTATGATGCAAATGTGCTTGATCCTATCTCTTTAGGCGCCGATGTTTTTAACTCAATTTATTCAGGTATATGGTTAAGCAAAGAATATCCTGAAGCTGCCAAATGGCTCAAAGGCCAGCAAAGTACTATAGAGACGTTACTTGAAGCTGCTAAAATAGAAAAATGTCGATTTACAATAGTTGTTGATCTCGTAGGTCCAAGTAAGTCGATGGACCGATTAAGCGCAATGAGACGCTGGGCGTATTTACTGGTTATAGCCGCCAATAACAATATAGCCGAAGGCCAAATCGATGAGGCACTTGAAAAGCAAATCGCTGTACTTCAAATGGCAAATCACCTGTACCAGCAACCAACAATGTTAGACTTATTGGTTGGAATAGCTGTTGAAGCTCTTGCAATCGGCCAGTTCGATAGATTCACTGTTACCGGCGATGCCACAGAAGAACGTCTAAATGTTGTCGAAGAAGCTCTTGCCGGCGCTAAACGCGACTGGACTTCCGACTTGCCCAGAATTCTCGAATGCGAAAAGCTAATGATGAAGAATTTGTTAGGCCGGTTTTACGAAACAAACCCGAAAGGCAAAACAAGACACATTCGCAGTATAGCAGCAATGGTCCCACAGTTTGAAGAAACGAAAATAAAACTAAGTTGTTGGCAAAGGAAACTTTTCAAAGCCGGCACGGTATTGCGCTGGTTTTATATGCCTTCTACGCCACAAAAAGCTGCTAAAATTGTTGATGCCAGCTATGAGAAATATTATGCAATGGCTGATCCCGATTTTGACTGGCAAAAAGAACCCGAAGAAATTTCCATAAACTGGACAAAAGTTAGGTTTAACTACCGCTACCTTGGCAAGCTTATGGCAAGTATGTTAGAAGAACCTTATTATAGGATTCATGATTTATATCTCCGGGTCGATACAGATAAAAGAGGCAGCCGACTGTTAATTGCATTAAGACGCTACAAAAATAAAAACGGCGTTTGGCCTGAAAGTCTGGACGAAGTAAGACCCCTTGCCTCCGCAGAAATATTCGTTGACCCTCAAAACGGTGGAGCATTTGTCTATAAACTCACCGAAGAAAACTTCACTCTCTACAGTAAAGGTAAGAATAACATTGATGAAGATGGCCGGTATAAGCATCTGCCTGGTGAGGAGATCGTACCTGATAGATCGGAAGAGCGTCGTGTAGGGAAAGAGTGTAGATCTCGGTGGTCGCCGTATCATTAAAAAAAAAACAAAGTAAAAAAAATCAGCCCACTAAAAACAGCATCACGTCAC
>CAJVYN010000222.1 GCA_913009355.1 uncultured bacterium
AGAGGAGCATGAGCCGGGCAAATACGTAGCCAAGCCGGTGATAGTCAAAGCCGATGATAAGTACATGATGTGTGTCCTTTCAGCGTGTTATAAGATTGACCTGCAGGCCTTGAAAAGTCAGATGGGCGCTAAATCGGTCGAGCTGGCTGATGAAAAGGATATCGCGAAGATATTTGGCGACTGTGCGCTGGGGGCCGAGCCGCCCTTCGGCAACTTGTATGATTTGCCCACTATTATAGACAAGGATCTGGAGAAGAACGACCATATTGTGTTTCAGGCCGGCACGCACGAAAAAACAATACGGATGGCTATGGATGATTACCGAAAGCTGGTTGAGCCGAAGGTGCTCGAATTCAGCTACCATGTAACCTCGTGACTGCCGGCCCGTCGCCGCAGGGCATCGGTGTTTGTAGAAAACCAAGAGTTATGACGGCTATCATTTCAAAACCTGACAGCCAGCGCAAGCTGGAGATACTCAGTGCCGATGCGCAGTACGACCTGGCCTGTGCCTGCGGCAGCAGGGACGATGAGCATCGGCGGAGAGGCGGGGACGGGCGATGGATATATCCGGTAACGCTTCCAAATGGGGGTAAGAGTGTGCTGTTTAAAACGCTACTCTCGAATGTCTGCGCCGGTGACTGTGGATACTGTCCGCTGAGAGAGCAGATGGATATTCGCAGGTGCAGCTTGAGTCCGGAGAGATTAGCGAATATATTTCTGGATTATTACAACCGCAAAAAGGTTTTCGGGCTGTTTCTAAGTTCGGCTGTCCCAGTCTCGGCTAATGCGGCGATGGACAGACTCAATGCGACTGCAGGAATCTTGCGAAAAAAGCACAGGTTTCGGGGCTACATTCATCTAAAGATTATTCCGGGGGCAAGTGAGGCCGCTATCGAAGAGGCGCTTTCCTTAGCCACTGCGGTGTCACTGAATATCGAAACCCCGGGCGAAAAGAAATTGGCCGGACTGTCGAATAAAAAAAACTATATTCAGGACATCATTGAGCCTATGAAGCTAATCAGCAGGCTGACCGCTCGCGGGTCGAGATATTCAAAAGTCAAACAGACAACGCAGTTCATCGTGGGAGCGGCAGGGGAATCGGATGCGGAAATTGTGAAGTATATGGGGGGACTGTATGACAGATTGAGGATGCACAGAGTGTATTTCAGCGCTTATCAGAAAGGATTGGGGGATGAGTCCATACCAGGTGAACAGGCGAAGCTGGAAAAGCCGACGGATATGTTTACGCGGGAGCATCGGCTGTACCAGGTGGATTTTCTGCTTCGCAAATATGGGTTCAGGGAATCAGATATTGTTTTCGATAGAAAAGGTAATCTGTCTTTAACTCTCGACCCTAAAGAGGCCTGGGCGAGGAGCCATCCTGAGCTGTTCCCTGTGAATATGAATTGCGCATCTGATTCGGAGCTTTTGAGAGTGCCGGGGCTTGGGCCGGTGACGGTAAAGCGGATTTTGAAACGGCGAAAAGCCGGCAGGATAAGGAGCATTGAAGATATGGGCAGGGTGGGGGGCAGGCTGCAAAAGGCGGAAAAATATCTGGTTTTTTGAACTCCTTCGGCTATGTTCAGAGCTTTCGTCCCCCGGCTACACCAAAGACCTTCACTTCATCCCGGTTTTGTTTTGACGGGATTGGCGGTTTTGGGTATCGTTTGTTTTTCAGCAACGTATCGCAAGTAAATAAAAATTGAGGAAAACCAAGTGGATTGTCCTGTGTGTAAAGAGGCGATGATTGTTCTGGAACTTGATGAAGTGGAAATAGACCACTGCCTCTGTTGCGGAGGTATATGGCTCGATGCGGGGGAGTTAGAGCTTTTGCTGGGAGACTGTGATCAAAAAGATAATCTGCTCTCTTCTTTACGGGTGGATAAAAACACTAAGGAAGATAAAAGAAGATGCCCTATATGTTTGAAAAAAATGGAAAAGGTTTTATGCGGAACCGACAGGGAAGTCCGTATCGATAAGTGTCGAAAAAATGACGGCATTTGGTTCGATAAAGGTGAGCTTGAAGATATAGTCAGTATGGCTGCTTTCGATAAGGATAACAAAGTTACAGATTTACTCGAAGATATGTTCGGCAGGAAAACATAATTAAGATGAAAGGAATGTTAAAATGACAATGAAACTTTTATTATTAATATTGTTGGCTGTAGTTGTTGCAGCGGTGCTGGCTTTGATTGGGTTTTATAATTCTCTGGTTCGGCTGAGAAACCAGGTTAAAAATGCCTGGGCGCAGATAGATGTGCAGTTGAAACGGCGGCACGACCTTATCCCTAATCTGGTGGAAACAGCCAAGGGATATATGAAACATGAACGCCAGACTCTGGAAAACATTACACAGGCGAGGAGCAGGGCGATGGGCGCCGGCAGCGTCGGCGAGAAGGGCAGAGCTGAAGGCGCTTTGAGCGGGGCAATAAGTAAATTTTTCCTTGTCGTGGAAAACTATCCCGACCTTAAAGCCAACCAGAACTTTCTGGCTGTGCAGGAAGAGCTGACTTCGACAGAAAACAAAATCGCTTTTGCACGGCAGAGTTATAATGACCAGGTTCTTTTCGTTAATAATAAAATACAGATGTTTCCTTCCAATATTGTTGCAGGAATGTTCAATTTCAAGGTGGGGGAATATTTTGAATTGGAAGATGAGTCGGAAAAAGCGGCTCCTAAAGTAGATTTTTCCTGATATGTGTCAGGCAAATCCTGTTGTACGATGTTGTTAATAAATTAAACACGGCAGAGGGCTATGTGGGAATTAATACGGGCAAATAAAAGGAAATCACTGTTTCTTTTTGTTTGCTTAGGGGCCTGTCTGCTTGTGCTGGGCTATTTTATCGGCTCTGCCTTTTCACCCGGAAGAGGGGGAGTTGTCGGCCTTTTTATCGCCGCCGGTGTATGGTTTTCAGGCTCCGTGATAAGTTATTTCTCGGGTGAATCTATAATCCTGGCCCTGAGCAATGCACGTCAAGTCAGCCGTGATGTTCATCCACAGCTTTTTAATGTTGTAGAAGAGATGAAAATCGCCGCCAATCTTCATTCTATGCCGAAGATATATATAATCCCCGACCGTGCGGCCAACGCCTTTGCTACGGGAAGGAAGCCGGAAAAAGCTGCTATTGTGGTAACGGCCGGGCTGCTTTCCAAATTGAACAGAGACCAGCTTCAGGGAGTCATTGCCCATGAGATGTCGCATATAATGAACAGGGACGTGCTGTTTATGACATTTGCCGGGGTTTTACTCGGCAGCATAGTGCTTATTTCCGGGCTGTTTCTCAGAAGTATGTGGTTTACCGGCGGCTCATCAAGAAGATATAGCGCAGGCAAATCTGTAAAAGGCTCGGGACAGGCCCAATTGATACTGATAGCTGTAGCTATTGTCCTTGCCATACTGGCCCCGCTGATAGCCCGCCTGCTTTATTTTGCCATCTCGAGAAAAAGAGAGTATCTTGCCGACGCCTGTGCGGCCAGGTTGACAAGATACCCTGAAGGACTGGCTTCCGCCCTGGAGCAGATTTCAGCCAACCCCTTTGGCCTTGCCTCTGCGAATAAAATAACGGCTCCTATGTACATAGTTAATCCTTTGAAAAGTGTCGGCAGCACTCACCCGCCCACATCCGAAAGAATAAAAATCTTAAGGAGTATGTCACAAGGGGCAAATTATACGGATTATCAAAATGCTTATTCACTCGTTAAGGGCAAGTCCTCGGCCATTATCCCGCCGTCAGGGCTGTACAAAAAAGAAGCTGTCCCGATACGAAAAGCTTCCGTAGAAAAACAGCTCGAACGAGGGAAAAAGAAGACAGCCAGAGATGTCGGGGATTTAATGAGGGCGGTTAACGGATACGCATTTTTAATGTGTGCCTGCGGACTTAAAATT
>CAJVYN010000223.1 GCA_913009355.1 uncultured bacterium
CTGAGAAATTGCCGTCGATATGTTTATAAAGCAAGTCGTACAAGCTCTTAGCTTGTTCAAAACGGCTCTGCTCGGTATAGCCCGGGGCTGCAACTGTGTTGGTAAAATCATTGCGTAAAGCATCTATTAGTTCCTGATGAACCTGCGGTTCACACCCGGCAAGGGTCGTCAGCGTATTAAGGTATGTTCCGCTGCCACTAGCCAGATCTTGCTCTAAAGATTCATAGGAGTCATTAATAAACGCAGCAGTTTTTTCTTTTCCCCCGGCACAGGTAGCCGGAGAAGTTATATTCGAGCTTATTGCTGTTGTTCCTAAATCCCACGTAACATTGGTAACTGCTGCGACACCCGGATGATTTGGTGCAATCATTGCTCCAAGGCCGCATTCAGTATAAATGGCGCCAAACTCTCGTGACATAGCGGGCTGAGAAAATACTAACAAAGCTACGACAGTAATAACAACAGCAAAAGCAAAAATCTTAATTACTTTCAACATGTCTTTCTTCCTCCTTTTCCATTGTTATAGTGTTTAACTGCCTGAATGTGTGATTACAATAACTGCCATACAAAATAAATCAGTTGATCCTCCTTAGATAGGGTTGGTTTTTATATTTATCTTCAGGAAATTATCCCCTTTATGAATATTGTAACTTCCTATGATTGAAGGTTAATTTAATAAATTTATGAAGATTAAAATGCAAACCCTGCATTTAAACCAAAAATATCAGCTTCTGATTCTGGTTGTGTGAAGCCAAGAATCGCAGGACCAACACTAACAATGACCATGTCAGATTTTTTAAATCTCAGACCTTCATAAAACACACTTATAACGAACGGCTCCCCCCTTAACCCAATTTCGGCAAAAAATGCTGTAGCATTTGCTGGTTCTACAGTAATTAATGGAAGTCCGATTTCTGTCAGATCAACTTCGTTTTCATTTTTTATTGCAATTTTTGTCCCTACTTCGGCAAATAATGTTGACTGGGTACTAATTTCACTTTCACTGCGGAGGCCTAGTCTAACATATGAACTCCACCAATTTTCTATGTAACCAATGGCAGTGCCAGTACTCTGAATATTTCGTTCCCACCATCTGTAACCAATACCAGCGAATGGTTCAAGTGCGAATGTTTCATCTATCACAATTAACCAACCCAAATCAGCTTCCACTTTAAGAGTAGAACCATAGCAGCCGCAAAGGCAGGGATGGATCCCAAAACTGCCCGGAAATACTTAAATATCGGGAAGTTACCAAGCCAAATCAAGAGTAGCCATGACTGGAGGACCCGGGAAGATCCGTTTGAGAAGGACTGGCCAGCGATACTTGAAATGCTGGATATTAACCCCGGACTTGAGGGCAAAACGATATTTGAATACTTTCAGGATACCAATCCGGGCCAGTATCAGGACAATCAGCTTCGCACACTTCAGCGCAAACTGAAATATTGGAGAGCTACGGAGGGTCCGGCAAAAGAAGTGTATTTTCCGCAGAAACACTATCCTGGGGATTTGTGTGCATCGGATTTTACCCACATGAGCAGTCTTGGCATAACGATTCGTGGAGAGCTGTTTAAACATCTTATCTATCATTTAGTGCTGACGTACTCAAACTGGGAGACATTCACAATATGCTATTCAGAGAGTTTTGAAAGTTTAAGCGCAGGGCTGCAAAATGCGTTATGGGAACTGGGCGGAGTTCCAGTCCGTCACCGATCAGACCGTATGAGTGCAGCAGTGAATAAGGATTGCAATCCTGAGACTTTTACCCGCAACTACCGGTCATTATTGCGTCATTACGGCATAACACCCGAGAGAACAAACGTAAGAGCCGCTCACGAAAATGGAGATGTGGAAACATCGCACCGGCACTTTAAGAGGGCAGTATCTCAGGCACTTATGCTGCGGGGCAGTAAGGAATTTCACAGCATAGCTGAATATGAACAATGCTTACGCAGAATAGCCGGGCAGCTCAATGCGGGACGCAGTGAGCGGTTTACAGAGGAATTGAGTGTGCTCAGAAGGCTGCCTGCCAGACGTTTCAACGATCACAAAATAATAGACAATATTAAAGTTGGCAAAAGCAGCACCATACATCTGCAGCATAATACCTATTCTGTTCACAGCCGTCTTATCGGGGAGAAAGTACAGGCAAGGATATATGTAGATTATATAGAAATCTGGTATGCACAGAAGCTGGTTGAACGAATTAAGCGGTTGTCAGGTGAAAGCAAACACCGGATTAACTATCGGCATATCATAGACTGGCTGGTACGCAAACCCGGTGCATTTGAGAACTATCGGTATAAAAAAGACCTGTTCCCCTCAAGCTGGTTTCGGATGGCATATGACTGGCTGCGTTCAAATATGACACTGCAGGCCAACAGGCAGTATGTAAGGATTCTGTATTGTGCGGCAAAAGAGGGGCAAACTGTGACAGAAAACGCTATCCGGTATTTACTGGAGCAGGACAAAGAGATCACAGCGTTAAACGTACAGCATCTCATTGGCCAGCAAAACAGTATTCCTTTAGCAACAGACGTCGTTGTAGAAACCAACAGTCTTGAAGCCTATGATGCGCTTCTTCAGGAGGTGACCTGTTATGGCTAAGAAACAAGAGGCGCAATTAAATAGCTGTTTGATGGAGCTCAACCTGACAACGGCGCGTAAACAATATACTGAGCTTGCAGAGCAGGCAGAGTCAGAATCACTGAGTTATTCAGACTTCTTGTTGAGCGTGCTTGAAGCAGAGTGCCAAACAAGGCGCATACGGCGTATAGATCGGAGATTACGCGAATCACGGCTGCCTCTTGAGAAGAATCTTGAAACATTTGAACTGAAGCGTCTGCCCCAAAAAGTAAATCGTCAAATTAAAACACTTCTGCAGGGAGACTTCATTAATCACAACGAAAACGTACTCATCTTCGGCAATCCCGGCAGCGGCAAAACACATCTGATTTGTGCACTGGGACAGGAACTTATCCGGCAGGATAAACGAATTTACTTCAGTACGTGTGCCTTACTGCTGCAGGAACTTCTTCTGGCAAAAAAAGACCTGCGCCTGCCCAGGCTCCTGAAGAAATTCAGCCGGTTTGATGCAATAATCATTGATGATATTGGTTATGTACAGCAGGAAAAGGAAGAAATGGAGGTCCTCTTTACCCTCCTGGCTGAACGATATGAGCAAGGCAGCGTTATGATCACATCAAATCTGCCCTTTTCAAAATGGGAAAGGATATTCAAAGATCCCATGATGACAGCTGCGGCTGTTGACCGGATCGTGCATCACAGCGTAATCCTGGAGCTCAATATTGCCAGTTATCGTATAAATACGGCTAAAAATCGAAAATTAAAGGAGGAGAGCTGATTATTCACTAACGACAATTAGGGAATTCTAATTGTCGTTGCTCGGAATTATGCTTGACGTTTTACAAATATGGAATTTAAGGATAAGTTCATTGGTTTTTTAGATGTTCTGGGCTTCAAAAAAATGGTGGAATCTGCCGAGGCAGGTAAGGGAATGCCCTTGTCTGAACTATTAGACATTCTAAAGGAATTAGGGTCTCCAAAAGATCAAGATAAGTTCAGAACATATGGGCCGACAACCTGTCCAGAAAGCACCCATATCCAACGTAACATCGATTTTCGCTTAACTCAGATATCTGACTGCGTAATAGTATCGAGCGAAGTATCGCCTGCTGGAGTAATCAATTTGATTAACCACTGCTGGGGCGCAGTAATAAAACTTATGAGTAAAGGCATTATGTGTCGAGGTTATATTACACGTGGATCAGTTTATCACTCTGATGACCATATTGTAGGATCTGGTTATAATGACGCATACTCTAAGGAATCGGAAGTGTCGGCATTTCAAC
>CAJVYN010000224.1 GCA_913009355.1 uncultured bacterium
CGCTTTCTTCGAGGTCGGCTATCTTTTTGAGCAAATGGTCTTCCAACTCTGCCCGAATTTGCGCAGCGTCTTCTTTCTTACGATTGGCGTAAATCATTACACGGTCAAGATATTTTTCTAATGCCCTGCTCATAATCTCACCTCTCTTTTAATTACTGACATTATATATTGCCCCAAAAACAGTCCGGCACACTATTAAGCTATACCTCGAAGTGCAAGGTATGGCATTCCATATTACTTTTGTATTCAAGCATACGCAAATATATATCGTTGGGTATATCGGGCTATACCTCGAAGTGCGAGGTATAGTTTAATACACAACGCAAAACAGGAGCAGGAATCCAAAGCAGCATCATTCAACCAGTTTCATATCCGTTTTTTTTATCCTTTTACGTTCTCTTCGAGACAAAACCAGTTGAACTGCAAGCATAACAATACAGCTTATCCAGAAAGGCAGCCAAGTCCAGCCCCACAAATTTACGACCAGACCTTTGATTTGTAACAGATAGTAAGGAGCGGTTTCAGATGTGAAGTAACTGATTACTCTTAGACTGTCTGAAACATAGACCAATTCAGGTTCAACTAAACTGATCGCTAATAATCCCACTGCATTAACGCCGAATGATAATAATCCAAAAGCCATTAAGCCCAAAGCTATTGCTCCGTAGGCGAAACCAAGCGGTGCCAGAGAAAACCCACCGATTGAGAAAATCAACCCCAAGCTTAGAAGCCCCAGGGATAAAAAGCCAAAAGAAATGCCTCCATATGAAAACAGCCCGATAGCGACCCCACCTACGGCTATAATCCCTATAGCTTTCGGTCCGACAGCAATAAATCCACGAGCGGTACCGTGAGTACGTACATCCAATAATGGAAAACGCTTCCGCAGACCGTAACCGACCGTTCGCGGATGGCCGTGTGTTTCAATGGCGTCGAATACCGCATCTTCACGGGATAGGCCGCTTTCTTCGAGGTCGGCTATCTTTTTGAGCAAATGGTCTTCCAACTCTGCCCGAATTTGCGCAGCGTCTTCTTTCTTACGATTGGCGTAAATCATTACACGGTCAAGATATTTTTCTAATGCCCTACCAATAATCTCACCTCTCTTTTAATTACCGGTATTACACATCGGCTAAAAACATCACAAGACTATCAAGCTATACCTCGAAGTGCAAGGTATAGCATCCCATATCACTTTTGTATTCAAGCATACGCAGATGTATATCGTTTAACATATTGTGTTATGCCTCGAAGTACGAGGTATGGCATTCTGCATAACACAAAACGAGACAAAGTAAAACAATTAACCGCTTCCTTGTAAAGTCGGCTCATATTGCATCCGCTTATAGTGAACTTAGCCCAGCTTTGGCGGAATTTTTAGACAGGATAACAGGAACAACAAGTTTTTTTTATCTATCTTTTTTATCCCTTCGGCTCCGCTCAGGACAGGCCCTGTAAATCCTGCCAGCAAAACAAATTCCCATACTATCAAGCTATACCTCGAAGTGCGAGGCATAGAACACCACCCGGGAACGTTCCGACACATTATACATTTAACCGCCTCACGCCGTGCTGCGTTCACCGTCTGTCGACCTGCCGTCTCTGGCACGGCTGGCAGCAGGTCGGCGGAACTTTCGGACAGAATTAACATGATTTTGGGGTTATGTTTATTCTGTTTTATCCTGCAAATCCTGTCAAAAAAAACAAATCCCTAATACTATTAAGCTATACCTCGAAGTGCGAGGTATAGCTTCCCATATAACACAAAACGAGACAAAGCAAAATAATTAACCGCTTCCCTGTAAAATCGGCTCATATTGTAGTCGCCTCTGGTCGAGTTTGTGGCAAAAGTTTTTCCGAGCAACCTAAGACTTTTCCCATCACCTCTGCAAGCATCTGCCACTGATTAAGGTTCGCAGCCAAGGCCTTGCGCCCCTTTGCGGTTAAACGATAATACTTGCGCTGCCTGCCGTTTTCAGCTAAACGCCACCTTGCCGATATTAGCTTCTTTTCTTCCAGCCGATACAACACGGGGTAAATCGTCCCCTCACCCAATGCTAAAATCCCCTCGGAACGCTGGTTTAGTTCTTTAACGATTGCATATCCATAGCTCGGCCCGGCTTCCAGAATGGCCAGAAGCAGCGTTTCAACATTGCCGTCAAGTGTTTGCTTGCGAAGCGGTCTCATATCTTAACTCCATAACTAAACCAGTAAAACACACTGCCGCTCTGTTGCAGGTTAGCCGATGAATGTCATTGCGAGCGAAGCAAAGCAATCTCAACCGTCAACTTCGAGTTTGCCACGTTCGGTCTTGCCTTGCCCGCAATGACAATTCCTCAAACCAAAAGAACAGATCACTGCAACAGCACACCTTTCACTGAAAGGTATATTATACTATACAGTGCAAGGTATCGTTGTCAAGCAGAAAATTTCTTGATTTTTAAAAATTTTATGCCCCTTTCCAAAAACCGCAAGTTCAGGTATCATAACTAAAAGAACTCAAGCTGACCGATTCTGAGTCAGATATTACTGTAAGTGTTTTCTTGACAAAAGCATAACGCAATTTGTTATTGCGAGCAAAGTGAAGCGACCTCAACTCATCGAAAGTCCGAGATTGCTTCGTCGCTTACGCTCCTCGCAATGACAGCAGCGTTTGGACATAAACTTTATGAGAACCGGTCAGTTTGAGTAAAGAAAATAGTTTTGAGTGTTTAGTTTTGGGTTATGACCAACAAATGGAATTTAGACGCTATCTTGTAAATATCGATTCTATCTCAACGCATCAGCTCTTTACGGATTGCCTGGTAATAGGCTCCGGTATTGCGGGTCTTCGTGCCGCTATCGAAGCAGCCGAGCGATGCAATGTCATCATTGTCTGCAAAGATTCTCTGCGAAACAGCAATACCTGGCTGGCTCAGGGCGGTATCGCTTCGGTGCTTGAAAAAACAGACACATTAGAATCACACATAGCCGACACTCTCAAAGCCGGCTGCCGTCTAAGCGATGAGAGCATAGTTGATTTAGTCGTTCGCCAGGGGCCGGGACTGCTCGAGCAGTTGCTTCGCTGGGGTGCTGATTTTGATATGGTCAACGGCCGCATCGCCACTACGCTCGAAGGCGGCCACACTCACCCTCGTATTGCTCACGCTCACGGCGATGAAACTGGCCAGGTCATTGTAGAAGTGCTCATAAGAAAAATAAGGCAAAATCCGAATATAAAAATAGTGGAAAACTTTTACGCGCTCGATTTGCTCACCAACGACGATAACGATTGTATAGGAATAATCGGCTATGATAAGCACAGGGCCGAACAAATAATCTGGGCTGCAAACACAATCATGGCAACCGGAGGGGCAGGCCGGCTCTACCGTGAAACCACCAACCCGGAAGTTGCAACCGGCGATGGAATTGCTATGGCCTACCGGGCTGGCGCCGTATTGACTGATTTAGAGTTTATGCAGTTCCATCCGACCACGCTCTACGTGGCCGGTGCGTCGCGCGCCCTCATCAGCGAGTCGATGCGCGGCGAGGGCGGCATCCTGCGCAACCGGGAGGGGGAGCGCTTCATGCCGCGTTACCACGATGCGGCGGAACTGGCCCCGCGCGACGTGGTCAGCCGCAGCATCCTCGAGGAGATGGCCCGCACCAAGCACACCAACGTCTACCTGGACGCGCGCCACATGAGCGTCGAGTTCCTGGAGAACCGCTTCCCGACCATCACGGCCCTGTGCCGGCGTTTCGGGCTGGAGCCCTCCCAGGACCTGATCCCCGTGCGGCCTGCGGCCCATTACACCATCGGTGGCGTGTGCACTGACCTGGAGGGTCGCACGGCCATAGCGAACCTGCTGGCCTGCGGCGAGGTGG
>CAJVYN010000225.1 GCA_913009355.1 uncultured bacterium
GATGGTTTCAGCAACGTTGATACCCCTGGTATTCTTGATAGCTGTAAGGGTATTTGAAGCATACTTTTCTTCACAGAAAATATTAAATTTTTCCTTGGCCCAGTTCCTTACAAAATCGGCCATTTGTTTGTGCCGCTGCCATACGTTTTCCATACCCTCGGCCAACAGTTTTTCACACTGGAAGTTTAAGGCCATAATGTGAGGGATATTGGGTGTAGTCGGTGTCTGGTTTTTGGCTGCGGATTTTGCAAACTGCTGAAAATCAAAGTAATAACCCCTGCCGGGGACGTCTTTGCTTTTTTCCAGTGCCCGGTTACTGACCACAGCTACGGCTAATCCCGGCGGGATTGCAAAGGCCTTCTGTACCGAGGCAAATGTTACATCCCAGCCGAGCTTATCGAAATGCAAAGGCAGGCCCACCATCGCACTGACCGAATCGACAAAGACCAGAACATCCGGATACTTTTCTCTCATCATCTCGCTGATTTCTACGACCGGGTTCGTCAGGCCGGTACTCGTCTCATTATAAACCAGGGTGACAGCGGCGTATTTGCCGGCTGCCAATTTTTCGTCAATCATTTCGGGCAGAATTGGTTTGCCCCAATCGACTTTTAGCTCCTCGACTTTCCTGCCACAAGCTTTAGCTACGGCTGCCCATTTATCGCTGAACGCTCCGCAGCAGGTAGCCAGCACAGTTTCATCGGGCCCGACGCAGTTGCGAATAGCCGCCTCCCAGATTCCTGAAGCTGAGGACGTGGATAAAAAGACGTTCTGGTCGGTAAAGAATATTTTTTTGAGCATATCGACTGTCTCAGCCTGCAACTGAGCATACTCTTTGCCGCGATGTCCCAGTGTCGGACGTGCAAGTTGCTGTAATACATCTTCATTGACCTTTACCGGGCCTGGAATAAATAATCTCGGCGGGTTTTTCCAATCTACCATTGTATTTGGCTCCTGTCTTAAAATTGTTACTAAAGGGTTTGCTGAAAAACAAGAAACAGTGGCATGCTAACAAAGCCCATAATGTTTATCAAATATTTTAATCCTGAGTTGCGAACAACACGGTTAGCTCTGCACAAAAAAAGCCCAACATGCGAAAAAAAAAGCCCAACCTGCAAACAGATTGGGCTTGGTAAACCAACTATTTAAATCGTTATATCTCCGCTCAGAATAACGCCACAGCATTGTCCGCTCAACCAGGAAACCGCTGAAATTCATCAGCTTTGCCGTGTGTCTCCGCCGTTCGTTACTTTCTACTGGCTTTATCTTCGTTTTGTTTGTTTTGCCGTATCTTCTATTTTGCTAAAGCCGCATTCGGGGCATCTATCCGGGAAATCGTTGGGAACAGCACCTTTAAAGAAGATTAGCCCGCACTTTTCGCATTTTATGGCTGCATAAATACTTTCCTCTCCGCACTCTTTGCAAACCAGCGGCGGAGTGAACATTCCCGTTGTGCGTTCTTCTATCTCCTCGTAGTAATCTTTCTTACCCATCTGATACTCGGCTTCACAGTCCGCATTGCGGCACTTGACCCATATCAATTGGCCTTTGAACACCGCCAGGCCGGTGTTGTCAGAACTCCTCTTGTAAGTTATTGCAGCAGCCAGAACTACGCACCCTACAACAACTCCTATCATAATAGATTTTTTCTTACTGTTTTCCATGCCAAGACCTCCAAAATAATTAAACAACTCAAACTGGCCTATTTACAGCCCAAAATTGTTATAGCTCACTATTTAATCTTTGATTTTTCAAACTGGCCATCGGTCAGTTCAAGTAAACAATAATATAGCCAGCGACTTACACTGTAAGTTATTGCTTACTATATTATTTGTCAAACGCTTATTTTATTATTTATATTCCGGCTAAATATTTACCGGCTCGACATGTGCCATTTTAAGGATTCTGCCGGGTTCTTCCGGCATACCTGTGCGGGCCGAAAGATAAGCTGATTCAATAACCGCCATATTATTCAGATTCTCTCTACCGCTGCTGCAAAGTCTGTTTTTATCGGGCAATAATATACTTAGAGCAAAATTTTCCAGCAATTTTCTCATACAGCAAAGCTCATCGTCGTTGTATTCCAATTCCTCCCCTGCCTGCCCGGGATGGTTACTGATAATAAATCGTGTATTGCTGGCAGTTAGAATTTTATTTCTGCCGTAAACCTTTAAAAGTTCCTGTTCCTGCCCAACCCCGATACATCGTGACGCTACCAGATTGCCAATAATAGTGTCGGTAAATTTCATCGTTACCACCACAGCATCCTCTGTTAAATAACGCCTCTGCTGCCTATCGCCCGCTGTGTTGGTATTTAGCGAATAAACCTGTTGCGGCGTGGCAAAATTCCAAATTAGCTGGTCGATTATCTCGTAACAGTTGTGCAGCAGTACTCCTCCGCCGGCCAATTTGGGGTCGGCCCGCCAGGCATCGGTGCGTTCATTGTCGATACCAGCTTTGGCAGGCACAAGTTTGGATGCGGTTATCAGAAAAATTTGCTCAAGCCGGCCTTCCTGCAGAAACTGTCGCAAAGCAGCCAAGCTCCCGCCGAATCTGTTAGGATTGGCAACGGCAAATTTTATATCGTTCTCCTCAGCGAGCCGGACAAATTCCACAGCTTCTTCAAAAGTCCTCGCTAATGGTGCAAGTTTGAGTACATTGAATTTCTTTTTCATCGCTGCCTGTATATTCGGCGCACAACAGTGCAGTGGAGCAGCGACCAGCAGCACATCGAGCTGATTTTCTATTATAAGCCGGCGATAGTCGTCGTAGTCTTTGCATTCGTATTTTTGAGCGGTTCTTTTAGCCAGTTCGGTATCTCTATCAGCGACCGCCTGAATCTGGAAATAATCGATGTCAGCTACCGCTTCGAGCAGAAGCTGACCTTTATCATCGAGACCGAGCACAGCGGTTTTTAATTTACTTTCATTCATACCCGTTAATTGTATATTTTACTGACGGAAAAGTAACTATAAAAACCAGCCCCCGCCGTGAAGAATAACATTTAGAGGGTTTTTGTTATGTCCTTTTATATAGCCCCCAGTCCTGTGCTGGGGGGGGGGTTCGGTAGGGTTTATGTTTATCCTTCTCATTTACCCCCGCATTTCACGCATTGTCATCCCCGCGCAGGCGGGGACCCGGTCTTCTTACCACAATCACAAATAATCAATAATCAATTGAGCGAGATACGCTTCACGAGATACGAACGACGAATATTGTTTCCCGTTTTATACAGGCTCTATAATCAATCATGAGGTGTCCTGAATATGTTAGCTATGTTACTCGGCCCCGGTGAAGTATGTGTCCTTGTTGTTATAACGGCAATAGTAGTTTTCATAATTGCTCGCAGGAAAAGGTAAAAAGAAAAAAACAAAATTTAGCCACAGAGTTCACAGAGAACACAGAGATGTCATTGCGAGGCCGAAGGCCGTAATCAATAATCAGAAAATAATCAATTCCTCCCTCTACAAACTTGCCCTGAGTGTGTTATCGCTGTACTGTTTTAAATCCCTGTTCTGGCATACGAAGCAGCACAAAGAACAAGTGCGTTAATATGGAAAAAAGTGAGAGTTAATTTTAGAGTTTAAAAATTGAGAATTTAGGAAAATAAAGGGAATTTAATTGATTAGTGATAAATGATTATTGATTATTGAGTGTAAAATGAGGTTGAAGGGGTGGAGTTAGGCAAACCGGGTGAAATAGGCAAAGACGAAACGTTTTAAAACGGTCGAAAAATCGCCAAAATTTGTGAAAAATGAGTTGAAATGTGCGAAAATATTCGAAAATATACAAAAAATGACGTGAAACAGTCGAAAGTATTCGACTTTTTTGCCGCC
>CAJVYN010000226.1 GCA_913009355.1 uncultured bacterium
GTGACGGGAGTTCAGACGTGTGCTCTTACGATCTGTGGCAGGCAGGAATCAACGGCAGAAGCGGCGGATATGTTGTTCTCTACAAAGGCGGCATCAAGCCCAGCGGCTATGAAAGTTACTGTTAGCACTGCGGCCAAAAGAATTATCAAGCTGTGCCGGACGGCCAGATTGGTATTTGCGGCAGGTGTGATGCCAAGGCCAGAGCAAACTTCAAACAAACCCATATGCAGGTATTTACCTGGTCAGGCCAAAGTGTTGACGAATACGAGGATTTTAAAGACTTGACCTTGAGTGAAATCAGAGAGCGAGTTGAGTTGGTTCAGGACTTTGACATGCTATGTGATGATATCATGACAGCCTACATCGACCTGTGCTGCAACTACCGTGTTACTGAAGAAGAAATCCTTGTGCCAAAAACAATTAAAGTATTGGAACCAGTTTAATGATTGGAGGTAGTCGCTATGGCTAAACAAAATATTATGACAGTTGCTTCGCTGAAGAGGCTTTTAAACGAATTTGGAAATGAGATTACTGATGACTTCCAGATATGGTTGTCATCAGATGAGGAAGGCAATCAGTTTTTGCCTGTGTACGATAATCCGCGGCTGTGTTTGGCAATTGAGCCTGATGAAAAACGGATTATCCTTTTCCCTTCACATCGCTAACCATTTTTAGGAGAATTCAAAATGATGTACTTAATACTATTTCACGGCAGAACTGATCCGAACCAGGATATGGACGACTGGGTGCGATTCGTTTGCCTGAAATCTGCATAACTTCATGTTATACAGAGGGATAGGCAGATAAGATGTCGGTGCGTAGCCGATGTCTTGGACAACTTGATTTTCGTGTGGGTGTGATTCCCACCCCTCAGATACGGAGGTGAAAACGTATTCCCCATGCGGGTGGCCTGACAACCACCGGTTTGAAGCGGGAATAAAAGGCGGTAACCCTGAATTCGGTAGGGAACCCCGTCAAGTAGAGCTAAATATGGATAGGCACACGAACCCATTACTGAACTGTCGTCACATTGTCACAGGCTTAGCCGATTTGATAAGCCTGACCAAAAAGGTATCGGATAGAGAGCCGGAAGTAACCAGTCGCCTTCCGGGCGTATTCTCGTATCTATCCCGGCAGACAATGGGGTCCTACGTTTAGCGTCAAACGGAAATCAGGAACGAAGTAACAATGGTAAGGTTCTCAGGTGCGTTGCCTGAGCAGGTAGTCAGCCGCATGCCTTACTATCGAAGGATTGCCTCAGAAGCGAATGCTATCGGGAAAGCCGAAAGATATGCTGACAGAGGCACGGTAAAGTGGAAGATAGAGGTAAGAGTAGGAGTAAAATTATGAGCACGTCAAATAAGACGATGTATAAGTGGAACGATATTCCGTGGCAGAAATTTCAGCGGAATGTGTTCAAGCTTCAAAATCGCATCTATCAAGCCTCGTGTCGCGGCGAGACACAAGCAATCCACAAACTCCAAAGACTCCTTCTAAAGTCAAAGAGTGCAGCTTTCGTAGCGGTTAGAAGAGTAGCTCAAGACAATAAAGGGAAAAAGACAGCAGGTATAGACGGCTTAGCGTCTCTAAGAGCAAAACAAAAGCTGAATCTTGCCCTGAAAATCTTGAAAACTCCGATTATTCCCAAGGCAAAACCTGTTAGACGAGTTTGGATACCCAAACCCGGTAAAAATGAAAAGAGGCCTTTGGGAATCCCCGTAATGGAAGACCGTGCTCGACAAGCCTTGGTTAAAATGGCTATGGAACCCGAATGGGAAGCTAAGTTTGAATCCTATAGCTATGGTTTCAGGCCGGGACGCTCATGTCAGGATGCAGTGGAAACAATTCACAGGTGTACGAGAAGCGTACCAAAGTATATTTTGGACGCAGACATCTCAAAATGTTTTGATCGCATCAACCATGAAGCACTACTTGAGAAGTTAGGAACGTTTCCCTCGCTTCGACGCATGATTAAAGCGTGGCTTAAGGCTGGTATCGTGGATGCTGGGGAATTATTCCCGGTATCAGAGGGTACACCACAAGGTGGTGTCATCTCGCCATTGTTGGCAAATATTGCCTTACATGGACTCGAAGCAGCCATTCAGGAGCCATTTCAGAAATACAAAAAGATTTCTGAAACATGTAATGGAACCCCATGGAAACCACAAGTTATTCGATATGCGGATGATTTTGTGATTATTCATCGGGATATTGATGAGCTTAAACGTGCCAAACAAGTAGCGGAAGACTGGTTGAAGGGCATGGGGCTGGAAATGAAGCCAAGTAAAACTCGGATAACGCATACCTCTAAAGAAATTGACGGCCCAATAGGATTCGATTTTCTCGGATTCAATTTCCGTCAATATCCAAGAGGGAAGAATCGCAGTAAGCGTAATTCAAGCGGTAATCCGATTGGTTTCGTTGCACATGTCAAACCAAGCAAGGAGTCACAGAAACGATTTCTTCGGAAAATACGGGAAATTATACGCAGCAATTACAATGTACCTCAAGTCAAACTCATTGGATTGCTGAATCCCGTTATTCGAGGTTGGGGGAATTATTTCTCCGCAGTCGTTTCATCAGAAGTTTTTCAAAAGATGGATAAACTCATCTATGACAAACTTTGGTACTGGTCAGTGCGTCGTCATCCCAATAAAGGTCGCCGATGGGTAGTCCGAAAATACTGGACACCTATTAAGAGCGGCTGGATATTTGGAAAAAAGGGACAAGGCACACTTCACAGATTAAGAGACATCCCAATACGACGACACACATTACTCCAAAAACATCGCAGTCCTTTTGACGGTGATATTTACTATTGGAGCACCAGACTGGGCAAACATCCTCTGATTCCCAAAAGCTTTGCTTCTATGGTCAAGTATCAGAAAGGATGTTGTCCAGAATGTGGATTGTTTTTCAAGCCAGGTGACAGTGTGACTATGGTACGTGAGACCATTAAGGATACTGGAGAACCTGGGAAGGCACGGTTGGTTCACCAATCATGCCATGAATCGCCAGATAGCAGGTGTGTGATGACAGCACACCGCTTTACTGAGGAGCCGGATGAAGGGAAACTTTCACGTCCGGTTTTGAAGACGAGTGCAAATCGTGAGGTTTGTGCTTAGTTTAACGGTAGTGACGGTCCTGTATTGGGGCCATATAAATTTGCCCACACTACTTACCAGTCCTTTTTGAAACTTGGAAAGCCAGATGGCAACTGCGATGAATTGTATATTGTCGGGCCAGATATGGTTTTTTATGACGGTGTTTATTATGGCGATTGGAGTGTGTTTGGCGAAGCAGAATTGAAAGCGGATAATTTTGAGCTTTCAATCTATGACCCAGCAAAAGCTAAACCGCCAAAGATTGAAAAACGCCAGGCTAAGATAATCGTCTATATCAAAGGCGGCATCTGCCAGGATGTCAAAACCAATATCCCCGAAGAATTATGGGATTACGCGATTGTGGATTATGATAATAATCCTGATCTGTCTGATGATTATGTTCCATTCTCTAAAGATGAGATGGAGCCGCTTTTTCTGTGATTTCTTTTTCCGCAGCTATTTTTCTGGCTGCGGTTTTTCCCACTGTAGCGATAGCTATATTATTCCGGATAAAATTACTTGAGCTTTTTTACGATTAGTTGTCTCAATAGATGACGATGACAACGTGGGTTGTTTTCTTTTTCAAAGCAGAGCAGAGTGATTGTGCCGGATGCAGCCGGATTAGCCAATTCCTTTATAAATTCCTGTTTGTTTTCCATTTCCTTAAAGATACCCTTGTAGGCAGAGGCACTGCAAACAACCCTC
>CAJVYN010000227.1 GCA_913009355.1 uncultured bacterium
TTTTTTTCAAGCAGAAGACGGAATACGAGATAAAGGAATGTGACTGGAGTTCAGACGTGTGCTCTTCCGATCTTACAATGTCCTGTTCCCCATTGGCTGGGACGCTTTTGGACTGCCGGCAGAAAACTTTGCTATAAGAACAGGAGTTCATCCGAGTGAATCTACCGGGAGAAATATTGCCAATTTCAAGCGACAGTTGAAAATGCTTGGTCTCAGCTTCGACTGGTCTCGTGAAATTAATACCAGTGACCCCGCGTATTATAAGTGGACACAATGGATGTTCCTAAGATTATTCAAAAAGGACATGGCATATAAAGCGGAAGTACCCATTAATTGGTGTACTTCATGTAGAGTCGGACTTTCAAATGAGGAAGTTGTTGATGGAGCTTGTGAACGTTGCGGAGCGTCTGTAGTAAGGAAAATGCGAAGGCAGTGGATGTTGCGGATAACTAAATATGCTGGAAGATTGATAGATGACCTGGAGGGAATGGATTATTTAGAAAGAATTAAAACACAGCAGATAAACTGGATAGGAAGAAGTATCGGGGCGGAGGTTGATTTCAAGGTGTGGCACGGGCTTCCAGCCCGTGGAAACACGGCCAGGCCTGTCCCGAGCGAAGTCGAGGGGATGGCCGTGCCACTAAGTATTTAGCCTGCGGTTTTACCGCAGGTTTTGACCTGGCTGCACCCACAAAATCAAATGGCACAGAGTAGTAGTCTGTCAAAGATGATTTAAGGGGCTGTCATTGCGAGAAGCGAGATTGCTTCACTGCGTTCGCAACAGGCTCGGCAATCTCAAACTTTCGTTAGGTTGAGATTGCCACAGCCTGCTTCGCAGGCCTCCTAAGAAACTAACTCTCCTGTATTTGTACAAACAACGGTATAACCCATTTCATGAGCACGTTTTGTAAGACTTTTTATTACACGTTCCCTATACTGGTTTTCATAATACTGTTGGCCACTATCGATATAATCCATGCCGTATTTAAGCATGCGGTAAACAAGTTTGGCGAGCTTGTGTGCTGTGGCAGTGATGGCTTTGGGTGCACCAAGTCTGGCTCGCATCCGACGGTAAAAAGCACCTAAGGCAGATTTGCTGCTATGAAGGCTTTGCGCTGCCAGTCGCAATGCACGAGCAGCACGGTTTTGCACTTTGCGGGTACTGCGTTTTCTGACTTTGCCGCCTGTAATTTGATTATTAGGACACAGGCCTAACCATGAGGTAAAGTTTTTTTCTGTTGGAAAAACGCTCATATCAAAACCGCATTCAGAAATAATTGTCTGCGCAGTCATCGTCTCTATGCCATCGATCTGGGTTAAATCCACACCCGTCATCTCAAATTGCCGTGTTCTGAGATCAAAGTTCGCTTGATTCTTACGGCGTTTAGTCCTATTGTTTTTGCTGGATTTTGAATCTAAATCATTTGCGTCTGCCTTGTGTTCAAAAGTTTTCATATATTCTTCTATCTGGCGGTCACATTCGGCAATCTTATTCTGGTAGATGTCATAAATCTCCAATGCTTGCTTGAGTGTAAACAAATGTTCCTGTCGATATTCTCCGGTCAGCGCTTTGGCGATTGTGTCGGTACTGCTTTTTATCAAAGGGTGCTTCATGCCGGCCAGTTTTACAGCGTCGCACTCACCGGCAACGATTGCACGTATAATTTTCATACCTGTAACACCGGTGATGTCTGTTATGACTTTGTGCAATTGAATATTCATTTGTTCCAAAGCTTTTTGCATTAGATGAATCTGAGTGGAACAGGCCTCTACCAGAGTGCTGCGGTGACGCCAATAGCTGCGTAATACTTGAATCTGCTTGTCGGGACGAAACGCTCCTGACAAAAGACCATACCGATGAAGTTCTTGAAGCCACTGACAGTCTTGAACATCTGTTTTGCGGCCGGGAACATGCTTGACTTTATAGGCATCGACAAGTTTTACATCAAAGCCATACCTTTCCAGAACTGCAACCACTGGAACCCAGTAAACTCCCGTAGATTCCATCGCTATCGTTTCAATTCGGCAAGACTTAAGCCATTTAGCCATCTGATGCAGGTCAGGAGTTAAGCACCCAAAACTACGTACCGGCTCATTGTCACGATCGGCCGGTACTGCCACGTAATGTTTTTGTGAGCCAATATCAATTCCAGCTGCATTTGAGTTGAGTTGTCTAATCTTTGTGTCCCTTTTTTTAGTTGCTTGCTTTGCCATTGAACTTCTCCTATATCAAATAATCCTCAATTAAAGAAGCTCTGCCCGGAAGGATTATTATTGAGTAATCTCCTAAACGGGATAGCAATATCAGTACTTGCTCTGATTTTACTTCACCAATCATACCTTCTCCATCTCCGGAACCATGCTCGCAAACGGGTACGCAACACCATTGGACCGTCGGCCATAACTGCCAGAGCTTCATACAAAGCTCCATTATACAGAAACACGTTTCTTTTGCATACCTCCTGAGAATCCGGTGAGGTGCTCGCAATGACAGGCCAGTAATTTCGCTGCCTGCCTGGCAAAGTATGTGATAATAATATCAGCGCCGGCACGTTTGATTGAGTGCAGCACCTCTATCATCGCTGTATCTTTATCCAAAAGGCCTGCCTGGGCGGCAGAATTCAGCATCATATATTCACCGCTGACATTATAGGCTGCTATGGGACAATCGAAACGCCCTCTAACACGCGCTATGATATCCAGAAAGCAAAGGGCAGGTTTGACCATAACAATATCAGCTCCTTCAGCTTGGGATATAAACACAGGGAGTTCCAGTATCGTAATTGGAATACTTGATACTGGGGTGGATCTAGACCACCCGGATATTGATTCCAAGTTAGTATCCTCGCAGTATCGACGTGATGAAGTAGATATAGATGTGGATAGTTATACATTTTTTGGTTTTGTATTAGATCCTAACGAAGATTACGTAACGCCAGATAATGTTCCACAGGACAGAAATGGCCATGGTACACATGTTGCTGGAATTGCAGGTGCTGCCACTAATAATAGTGGTGTTGCAGATGCTGGTTTTCCACCCTTTTTAATTATCCTTTGATTTTCTTTCTGGAATCTCCACTTATCAATATGTTGACCAGATAAAAATTCACTATCTCCTGGATCTTCAATTCTAACTTTCCTTAACATCTGTCTAATAATCAACTCAATATGCTTATCATTGATGTCAACACCCTGAGAGCGATAAACCGCCTGAACCTCACCGACAAAATATTTTTCTAAATCTCGAGAGCCTTTGATTCGTAATATCTCATGCGGATTAATCGAGCCCTCGGTCAAAGGTACGCCGGCTTTGACTTTTTGGCCGTCCTTGACCTTAAGCCGCGAACGCCTTGAGACCTGATATATTTTTTCCAGGCTCTTGGCACCCCGAATAATTATCTCACGCGTCTTTTCATCTTCTCGGATCTCGACCTTGCCGGCTATTTCACTGATTTGCGCTTCGCCTTTAGGTTTGCGGGCCTCAAATATTTCCACAATTCTTGGCAGTCCGTGAGTTATATCGGCGCCGGCGACACCACCAGTGTGAAAAGTACGCATGGTTAGCTGTGTTCCCGGTTCGCCAATAGATTGAGCGGCTATAATCCCCACGGATTCTCCAAAATCAACGATTTTACCATTGGCTAAAGATAAGCCATAGCATCTTCGGCATACTCCGTGTTCAGCCTCACAAGTCAGTACCGATCTGACTATTAAGATCGGAAGAGCACACGTCTGAACTCCAGTCACATTCCTTTATCTCGTATGCCGTCTTCTGCTTGAAAAAAAAAAAACATAACATATAATCTTA
>CAJVYN010000228.1 GCA_913009355.1 uncultured bacterium
TTTTGCTAACTCAACTTTCGCAGTTGTGCGGTAAAATCATGATTTTGAAAATTTTTTTCTCGCATAGCGTTTCATTATTCCACAAAACTTTCTCAAACCTTGTGTGGTGAAGACCTGCTACCTGAAATCTTTCACATTTTTTTCACACAAAGGTTTCTGACAATAATATTCAATATTCTATTCGTAAGTGCTTGCCAAGAAAAGAGTTCTAAAAATGCAGGAAAAATTTAACGGAGAGGGCGGGATTCGAACCCGCGGTACAGGCATTACCCGTACGACGGTTTAGCAAACCGTTACCTTCAGCCACTCGGTCACCTCTCCGAACAACGCAACGGTAGTTTACATTTTGCCGGTACGTATTGCAAGAAGATTAAGTAGCGAACCGTGTTTTTTTATAACCGTCGTACGAAGTTTAACCAAACAATGTTGGCTGGTTGAAGCAGGGCCAACGAGTTGTCCAATGGCTAAACAGTGCTTGACGCAGACCCTGCCGGCGTTACAATTCAAAAGTTAAGTTGACAACGGAATTGAAATTTGCTGTCTGTGCAATACGGAAAGGAATCAGCAATGACCTCACGAGAGCGAGTTTTAGCATCTTTGGACCATCATCAACCTGATCGTGTTCCCGTTGATTTTTCCAGCCACCGCTCTTCCGGCATCGCAGCAATTGCATACCGGAAGTTGCGAGAGTATCTTGGGCTGTCGCCTATGCCGATTCGCGTTTATGATATAGTACAACAGTTAGCTATTGTAGATGAGGATGTGCTGGAGCGGTTTGGCGTAGATACCATTGAGTTGGGCAGGGGGTTTTTACTTGAAGAGAATGACTGGAAAGACTGGGTACTGCCTGATGGCACACCCTGCAAAATACCCTATTATGCCAATGTTGAAAAGCGGGCAGACGACTGGTATCTGCTGACGGATGACGGCTGTGAATTGGGGGTTCAGAAAAAGGGCTGTCTTTATTTTGAGCAGACCCACTTTCCTCTTATGGAGCGTGGCATTACCGATGACGACTTTTCCGATTTGCAGGATATGCTGGGCCATACTATATGGGCGGCTGTCCCGCATCCCGGTGCTCATCTTCCGCTGGACGAGGAAGGGTTGGCTGAGATGGAGCGCCGGGCGAGAGCACTGCGGGAGTCCACCGACCGTGCCATTGTCGGTATGTTTGGCGGTAATATGTTTGAGCTGCCTCAGTGGCTGTACCGAATGGACAATTACCTTATGTATATGGGTCTTTATCCTGAAGCGGTTATCCGTCTGTCAGAAAAGCTCTGTTCCATCCATATGCAGAACCTGGAGAAGTGGCTGGGCGCCGTGGGACAGTATATTGACATCGTAATTTTCGGTGACGACCTTGGCGGCCAGAATGGGCCGCTTCTTTCTCCGAAGATGTACCGCGAATATTATAAGCCCTACCATCACAGGCTATGGAGTCGTGCCGGAGAATTGGCCGATGCCAATGTTCAGCTTCATTGCTGCGGAGGGGTTCACGAGTTGCTGGGTGACATGATTGAAGCCGGCTTGGAATCCATCAACCCCGTTCAGATTACCTGCACCGGTATGGGTGCCGCCGAGTTGAAGGCCGAGTTCGGCGCAGAGCTTACCTTTTGGGGTGGCGGCTGCGATACCAGAGATGTGCTTCCCAATGCTGCGCCCAGGCAGGTTGCCGAGCATGTCAGAGAGCAGGTAAAGGTGTTCAGCCCCGGCGGAGGCTTCGTTTTTCAGCAGGTGCACAACATTATGGCAAATGTTCCGCCGGAGAACATAGTGGCGATGTTTGATGCGGTAAATGATATATCTTAGCTGAAGGGATAGCAATATATGAGTCCGATTGATTATGGGATAGTTGTCCTTTATTTTGTCGTTGTGATAGGGCTGGGGTTCTGGTACCAGAAGCGTGCTTCGAAGGGTTTGGAGTCATATTTTCTGGGCGGCAGGAGTATGCACTGGCTGGCCCTGGCGATGTCCGGTTCGGTATCCACTTTCGATATCAGCGGCACGATGTGGATTGTCTCTATTATTTTTGTGTTAGGGATGAAGTCGATGTGGCATCACTGGATGTGGGGCGTTATGATGGGCGCTTTTTTTATGGCCTATATGGGCAAATGGGTCCGGCGTTCAAATGTGCTGACCGCCGCTGAATGGATGGTTACTCGTTTTGGTAGTGGCCCTGCGGGCGTGACTGCCCGTACAGCGTATGCTCTTATGGCGGTAGTTACCCTGTCCAGTTTTGTTGGTTATGCCTACCAGGGTATCGGAAAATTCGCTTCAATCTATCTTAATCTTTCTCCTTCCCTCTGTGCGTTTATCATTATTGGCAGCACAACGCTCTATGTTATCCTGGGCGGTCTGTACAGCGTTGTATTGACTCAGGTTATTCAAACCGTTATTCTGACCTTTTCGAGCATTTTGATTGCAGTTATTGCTTACGTCAAGCTAACCCCGGAGCTGCTCAGCCGGACGTTACCTGCCCACTGGACCTCCCTGGTTCCGCCGTGGCGGATTTCAGAGTTCGCCGGCACTGAGAACGCCGGCTTTGAATTTTTCGGAGCGTTGGTAATAATCTGGGTACTGAAAGGGCTGGTGTTAAACGCCGGCGGTCCGGCTCAAATGTACGACTTCCAGTTCTTTTTAGCCGCTCGTAATCCTCGTGATGCCGCCAAGCTCGGCGGCGCCTGGAGTTTTTTCCTGATTGTGCGCTGGGCAATGACTATGGGTATAGCCCTGCTGGCTCTGACCGGCATAGCCAATGTTACTGACCCTGAGAAGGTTATGCCGATGGTTTTGCAGCAGTTTTTACCTGTAGGAATCAGGGGCATTGTTATCGCCGGACTCTTCGCCGCCTTTATGTCCACATTTAGTGCTACGGTTAATAGTGCCGCCTCTTTGATTGTGCGTGATTTCTTGCAGCCATTCTTTCGACCTGATGCCAGCCAGAAGCAGCTGGTGTTTTACAGTCGGGTGGCTACTGTAGCTGTCGTCCTTGTCGGCGTCTTGATTGGTGTCCAGGCCAATTCTATTGCTCAGATATGGAACTGGATAATGATGGCCCTTGGTGCGGCTATGCTTGTTCCGAACGCATTGCGATGGTACTGGTGGCGTATGACCGGCTGGGGATTTGCCGCCGGTACAGTGGCCGGACTGATTATGTCCTTGATAGCTCTTTTCTATCCGGAAGCGCCGATGTATAAAGTCTTTCCACCTATATGTATCGGCTCGCTTTTAGCTACCATCATAGTCTCTCTTTTGACCCGTCCTGTTGATGAAAAGACGCTCACAAAATTTTACAGAACCGTTCGCCCCTTTGGGTTATGGAAGCCGGTAAAAGAGCGTGCCGGTTTGCCTGTTGAAGTCCTTAATGACAAATCAGAAAAGATGTCGCTGGCCATTTTCAATGTCGTTTTAGGCATAATTGCCGTTACCGGTTATTATTTGGCGCCCATGTACCTTGTTGGCCACTGGAATACCTATGCTGCTATATGCTTTGTAGTGGCCATATCAGCCACAGCGGTCCTGGCTGTAACCTGGTATCGGCACCTGCCCGCCGAGGACGAGAAGGTTGGCACTGATTAAAGATGGAAGTGAAAAACCGTAATTCAAATTCAAAGCTTACTTGTCTTTAATTTTAGGTTTTTACTTTTGCCTTTTTACTCAAGCTGACCGTTTTGCCCGTTTCTGAGATCGGAAGAGCGTAGTGTAGGGAAAGAGTGTAGATCTTGGTGGTCGCCGTATCATTAAAATATAAAGCTATAACATACTAGATTGACAG
>CAJVYN010000229.1 GCA_913009355.1 uncultured bacterium
TCGAAGATATAGTCCAGGGTGTCGGCAAGACGACTGACCTTGTCAGCGAGATAGCTGCTGCTTCGCAAGAGCAGGCACAGGGTATCGACCAAGTCAATACCGCTGTGTCGCAGATGGATAAGGTTACACAGCAAAATGCTGCCAACGCCGAGGAAAGTGCCAGTGCCTCTGAGGAACTAAGTGCTCAAGCTGGGTCAATGAACGAGATAGTTAACGAGCTGGTAGCCCTGGTCGGCAGCTTGGGCAGCAATGTCGGCCACGGCTATAAGGGTAGGGACGCTGCAACGAAAACACATAATCGGCTAACCAGGGACCGTGGATTGTCTAAGACGGATAGTGTGTTTCACCACATAGCTGTTAGTGGCACAGCCAATCAGACAGATAGAGCAACCGCCAAATTGGCAGCGGCGGAGAAGACCATCCCCCTGGATAGCGACAAGGATGATTTCAAGGAATTCAACAGCTAATTTTGAACTGCGATTCTATTCCAGACGGGTGCGAAACCACCCGCCTGGAATAATGTGTCACAAATGGAGGCTTGGTTATGAACACGGAAGTAATAAGTATTCTGTTGGTTGACGATGATCCGTGCGATCGACGATTGATAAAGCTGAACCTGTTCAAACTTAGTCAGCCTGCCATCTGTCGGGTTTAATGTCGAGGCCGTAGAGACTTTGGCCGAAGCTGTTGATTCTATCGGTCGCTTGATTTGCCAATTATGCCGCCCTGCCCTGTTTCATTTCATGTATTTCCTCATAAACTTCCGGGTTTACATGGCCCAGCGAAGCATGCCTGCGTTTACGACTATAAAACACCTCAATTCACCGAGACAGATGACACATGAATGATTTCTCACAAATCTTTTACTTACAAGAGGATATGTTAATGGAGCCTATGGGATTCGAACCCACGACCTCTTGCATGCCATGCAAGCGCTCTCCCAACTGAGCTAAGGCCCCGGTCGATTTACTATTTTCAATTTTCAATTTACTATTTTTCAATAGTAGAGTAAATAATATATGGTGAATAGTGAGTAGTCAATAGTAAATGATTAAAAGGCAAAAGATATTCATAACGGGGTGTGTGCAGGGGGTCGGGTTTCGGCCGGCTGTGTACAAAGCAGCCCGTCGGCTGGGACTTTCCGGTATTGTTTGTAACGACAGCAGGGGGGTGGCAATTGAACTGCAGGGCGAAGAGGGGAAAATAGCTGAATTTTTAGTCCGTCTGCAATCCGAGGACAGGCCGCCATTGGCGGAAATAAAATCCTGCAAAACAGTCGATATAGCTATCATCGAGGCCGAAGATAAATTCACTATTAAGCCAAGCAAATCGCAGGGAACAGCTCTGTCGCAGGTAACCGCTGATATGGCCGTCTGCAGGGATTGTCTTGCGGAGATGGCTGACAAAAACGATTTTCGGTATGCGTATCCCTTTATAAACTGCACGAATTGCGGGCCAAGATATTCAATAGTAAAAAAAATTCCTTACGACAGAGCCAATACAACGATGTCGGCCTTTGCGATGTGTGATAAATGTGCCGCTCAATATAATGATGCAGCCGAGAGGCGTTTTCACGCCCAGCCCGTTGCCTGCGGTAAGTGCGGGCCGAAAGTCCGGCTCTTGGACAGCAAAGGAAAAACAATAAAAACACAAACCGACAGCAGTATCGCTGAAACTGCACGTCTGCTTTTGAACGGAAAGATTGTGGCGATAAAGGGCCTCGGAGGGTTTCACTTAGCTGTTGATGCACTTAATAACCGGGCGGTTTTGAGACTGCGGGAACGCAAAAGAAGAGACCATAAGCCGTTCGCTATGATGGCCGATTCGATTGAAAGAATAAAAAAATATGCAATAGTAAGCGAATCGGCTGAGATGCTCTTAAAAAGTCCCCCAAGCCCCATAGTTTTATTGTCGAAAAAAGAAAAATCACCGATAGCGCCGGCGGTTGCCGACGGCGTTGACGCTTTCGGCTTTATGCTCTGCTATGCTCCGCTGCATTTCCTGTTATTTAAGCAAAATATAGAAGTTCTGGTGATGACCAGCGGTAATATCTCTGATGAGCCGTTGATTTGTGAAAATGAGCAGGCATTAGAGAAACTGGGCTGTGTTGCAGATGCCTTTTTGATGCACGACAGGGAAATTTACCGGCAGGTTGATGATTCGATTGTGCATTTTGCAGGCGATGAGCCGGTACTGTTACGGCGGGCCAGAGGTTATGTGCCGACACCGATTTTTATTCGTCGTGCGTCGTGCGTGATGCGTGATGCGTCGAAAGACGAAAAACAAAATACGCAATACGACATACGCAATACGCAATACGAGATAAATTGCAGTCAGGATATATTCGCTGCTGGTGGAGATTTGAAAAATACTTTCTGCTTTGTAAAACAAAATCAGCTTATCTGCAGCGAACACATAGGTGATTTGGAAGATGCGCAAAGTTATCACCACTATATCAATTCAATCGAGCATTTACGAAAGCTGTTTGAAGTTGAACCGAAAACGATAGTCTGTGACCTCCATCCGGGGTATCTATCTACGCAGTATGCCCTTTCGATTCCTGATGTAAGTGTGCTCCAGGTTCAGCACCACTGGGCTCACATTGCTTCTGTCCTGGCTGAACACAACCTTGATGGGCCGGTCATCGGCCTTGCAGCAGATGGTACCGGCTACGGCGCCGATGGTGCAATCTGGGGCTGTGAGTGCCTGATAGCATCGTTGGATGATTTTGAACGGTTCGGCCATCTGGCTTATTATCCGCTGGCAGGTGCGGATAAAGCAGCTAAAGAAGCTGTAAGGCCTGTCCTGGGACTGTTAAGGAAAACTTACGGAAACAATTTCAAACTCCGAAAATTTAAATGGCTGCTTGAGCAGATTGAGCCGGATGTAGGTAAACAGCAAATGGTATTAGAGCAGCTTGAAAAACAAATTAATACAGTTGAAACTTCCAGTCTGGGCAGAGTTTTCGATGCAGTTGCCGCTATGCTCGGATTGGGTGGCTACAACCACTTCGAAGCGCAGCTTCCAATGGTTCTTGAGGCAATTATTGAAAACGGTATCGAAGAATGTTATGATTTTGAACTTGGCGGCAGTGCCGGCAGGCCGTTACAGCTTGATTTGCGTAAAATGGTAGAACAGTTAGTTTGTGATATTCAACAAGGGACAGCCAGCGGCGTTATCTCGGCGAAGTTCCACAACACTATAGCCGCCGGCCTGTTAGAGATGGCTAAAGCAGCGAGCGAGAGTAAAAAGTTAAAGACGGTTGCGTTAAGCGGCGGAGTGTTCTGCAATCGATATTTGATAAATCGTTGCGTTAAACTCTTGAAGAAAAATGATTTTTGCGTATTATTCAACCGAGAGGTTCCGTCAAACGACGGCGGAATATCTCTGGGCCAGGCGGCAATTGCTGCTTGTTACGTGACTCGTTGCCCGTCGCTCGTGCCTCGTGCCCACGACTTGTTCGGAGGATAGACAAGTGAAAGTGAAAGATTATAAAGATTTGAGAGTCTGGCAAAAGGGAATTGAGATAGTGGATAAAATATATTCGGCAACATATAGATTCCCCAAAAATGAGTTATATGGCTTGGTTAGCCAAATGAGGAAAGCTGCCGTATCTATTTCATCAAACATAGCAGAAGGATTTGTAAGACATCATGCTAAAGAATATAAACAGTTTTTATATATCTCATTAGGTTCATGTGCAGAGTTAGATACACAACTTATTATTGCCTATAGAAGAAATTATATAACAGAGGAAGAA
>CAJVYN010000230.1 GCA_913009355.1 uncultured bacterium
TGGTTTGGTGGTTTGTCCGGCCCTATGAGGGAATTTGTCGGCTTTTAAGCTGACAAGCAGCCGAGCAAGTTCGTAACCGGCTTTCGGAACGATTTTTGTGGCGACTCCGTCTTTACTGCGCTCTATGGTTAGAGAGTGTTCAGTCAACCAGTTCTGTATTATATCCGGCTGCGGGGCCACAGTCGGGGTTGGGTTCGGCTTTTTCGATTCTTTGTCAGCCTCAGCGTTGTGGTGCTCTTTGGTCATTATTTTTTTACGAACAGCACGGCTAAACTCTTGCGGGGGTTTGTTTACGGCCTTACTTTTGGTATTAGTGAAGGTATTATCGGCCATTGCTGTTTCGCCAGTATTAAGGGGAGGGTAGCTATCAGACGAAACTGCAGCAAATTGGCCGGTATCTGGGGCTGCCGTGGGTTTTGATAGAACCGGGGCAGTGGCTAAACCGCGTGCGAACATATTATCAACCGCCAGAATACTGGTATTCATAAAGCTGTTTCTCCAAAGTCAATCTAAACTACGCAACTGCTGTGCCATGATTTGGGGGCGGGCATCTATTGTATGGTAAGTGTTTATTAGTGATGGATTTATGAGTGTCAGGAAGACAGTTACTAATGAAACTGCTCTGCTGTTGGCCCTGCTTGCTGCCGGCAGGGGCAGAATGTTCCTGAGAACAGGAAAAAATTTCCGGTAATTTCGCATTGTGTATGATGTCGTCGTACTTGCCGTGCGAGGCCCGCTGCAGCAGGCCGGCAACTGCTAAGTGAATGTGTCAAACCTCAGTGCAAACTGTGGGCTGAATCCTATGTAAAAAAACAGGCCTTGTTGTATATAATCCTGACATCTTTCGTATCTCGTGAAACGTATTTCGTAAGGCGTATCCGGTTTTTCGCATCATGCTTCGGGTTTCAGGCTGCACACATAACTTTGGCACGATTATTGCTCGTCTGTCCTGAGCAAATAAGCTGGGCCTCCATTTTGCGAAGAGCATATTTTGCAAAAAGCGGCGGAATGCGGGCCTGATAAATTACAAAATGAGAACCGGTTTGTACACCGGAACTGGGAAACTACGAATGTCCAGGATAAATAATATAGTAGATATCCTCGAAGCCGGTCTGAGAGCCGAGAGCCTTCGTCAGAAGGCAATCGCCAATAATATAGCCAATCTCCAGACGCCGAAGTACCGCAGTATCGACGTTAAGTTCGAGCAATTACTCGCCAAAGCTCTGGATTCGCCGGGAACGGTTGAGCTTAGTGAAATCGAGGCGCAGATTTATCAGCCTGAACAGACGCCGGTAAAATCAAACGGAAATGATGTGAGCATGGAAACAGAGGTCGGCAAAATGATTAAAAATACTCTTCGCCACAAAGCATATGTTCGGCTAATCAGAAAAAAATACAGCCAGATAGAATTGGCGATAGACGTAAAATAGCGGATAGCATTTAGAAAAAAATAGCGACGAACACGATAAGAAAGGGTGGAACAAATGAGCGTTGATAATATATTCGGTCCCGTGGATATAGCGATTTCCGGCCTGCGGGCGCAGGGCAAACAGATGGAAGTGATTTCATCGAATGTTGCCAATGCACGCACAACCGATGCAGGCAAGGGCCAGCCCTACCGCAGACTCGACGCTCAGTTCAAAACAAACGACGATGGCGTAAGCGGTGTCAGCCTGGACGAGATAGTGGCGGATATGAGCGATTTTCCCAGAATTTTAGACCCCGGCAACCCTAACGCAGACGAACACGGGTACGTGACAATGCCCAATGTGAATCTGCCAATCGAGATGATGAATCTGACGATCGCAACGCGGGCGTATCAGGCCAACGCAGCGATTCTGAAACGGTATCAGCAAATGGTAGAAACTACACTCGAATTACTAAGATAAGATAAAACCTCGCAATAACCCCCAGGATAAAACCTGGGGACTAAATAAAAGGGATAACGTAATGATTAACTTAAATGCTAATGTAAATTCAGTATCGCCGGGGACTAATCCCGATGGAATCGGAATGCCGAAAATCGGCAATGCTGCTGCAGGGAAATCGGGCTTTGCTAATACTGTCAAGGCCGTCGAGAAATACATATCCAAGGTTGATGAGCATCAGCAGGTCTCGGATATGTCCATAAAGGACTTGTTGAGCGGCAAAAACGGCGATATTACTTCGGTGGTTTCGGCGGTGGCTAAGGCTGATATGAGTTTCAAACTTCTTGTGGGCGTCAGGAATAAGTTAATCGAAGCCTACAAACAAACTATGAATATGCCATTATAAATGATTAATGATTATTGATTACTGGAAAAATAATCGATAGTTATCCAAAGGGGTTTAATGAATTTTTTTCAGAAGATAGGTGTAGTTTGGCAAAATATAAGCCTGGTTCAGCGGGCTTTGCTGATAGCGGTTGTTCTGACATTTATTATTGCCGGTGCGCTGCTTACTCGATGGGCCGGAATGCCCGATATGAGAATGCTGTATCAGGAACTGGCCCCTGAAGAAGCGTCTAAAATTACAGAAAAAATCAGCGAAAAGAGTATTCCTTACGAATTGCGAAACGGCGGGACAAGTATCTACGTTCCAGCCAAACAAGTCTATCAACTCCGCCTGGATATGGCAAAAGAGGGGCTTCCTGTAGGTGAGCAGGGCGGCTACAAGATATTTGATAATGAAAAAATCGGCGTAAGCCCCTTTGTTCAAAACGTCAACCTCAAGCGGGCACTGCAGGAAGAACTTGCCAAGAGTATCCAAATGATAAATGGTGTGGCCCATGCACGGCTCCACATAGTAAACCCTGAGCGGTCGCTGTTTACATCCGGGACTAAGCGAACCACCGCTTCTGTGATTCTTCGATTAAGAGCGGGTTTTAGATTAAGCGCCTTGAATATAGCAGCAATTACGCATCTTGTGGCCGGCAGTATCGAAGGACTTAAATCGGAAAATGTAACCGTAATAGACAGTCAGGGCCGTCTTCTTTCCAGTGAGTCGGACCAAACTATGGCCAATGGGGCTGGTACTGTTGCCGATTACAAGGAGCGGGTGGAGCAAAATCTGGCGGCTAAGGTTGAAAATATGCTCACCGCTGTTTTAGGGCCCGGCCGGGCAGCGGTGAAGGTCAGTGCCGTTATCGATATGACCAGCACTAACCTTGTTACAGAAAGCTACGACCCAAGCAAAAAAGTGGCTACAAAAGAAGAGATTAAGAGCAATTCTGAAGTTGAAGGCGGCAGTGCGCCGGCTGAAGGTGGGCCGGCTGTACCCGGAGGTATAAAAAAGGATGAAACAATTGTAACCGAATACGCTGTCGGCAAAACTGTTGAACAAAGGGTTGATTTACCAGGCGAGATAAAATCTCTTACGGTGGCGGCTTTTGTTGACTTATCGCCTGCTGTTGCTGCTGATGCTAATGAAGCAGAGGCCGGAGGCCAGGCCGCAATGATAATGGAATTGTCTGACGTGGAAGAGATTATCAGGAATGCGCTTGGTCTTAAGGAGACGGACTCGCTTAAAGTGGTTCAAGTTAGGTTTCATCGTCCGGTTGAGGCGATGGTTGATGAAGAGCCGTCCAAGTGGCCTCGTTATATGGCAATTGCTCGCCAGGGGTCTTTAGGGATTATGGCGATTTGTGCACTGCTTGTTTTACGGATGCTTGGCTGGGCTAGAAAAAAGGCGGCCGTAACGGCCACGACAACAGTGCAATTGCAGGGGGCTGTAACTGTCGGCCTTCTTCCTGCTGAAGCTGCTAACTCTGAGCCGTTT
>CAJVYN010000231.1 GCA_913009355.1 uncultured bacterium
GCTGTCAAATTGCGGGTTTTGATAACTATTTTGAGTGCTCTGAGGAATTGAGAGGTTAAGGAGGTTAAGAATGAGCCATTCTAATACCAGACAGAATAAGACTTTATTACGCTTTTCGTTAATTTCAGTTTTGCTTCTGCTCTTCATTGCTCCGCTGTCGGGGTTTGCACAGGACAGCGGCACCATTGATACCCTCCGTCAGACGGGCAAGGCCTTTGCCAAAATCGCCGAAAAGGCATCGCCTGCGGTAGTCGGCATCAAGGCCGAGACAACCATCAAGCAGAACTATCCGGCAATGCGTGAGCAGCCCTTTGGCGAACCCTTTGACCCGTTCGGAGATGATTTTTTCTTCCGTCGCCGTTCCCCCCACCAGCGTTCTCCCCAGCCGAAATCTCGCCGGCTGGCTCAGGGCTCAGGATTTATCATCTCTGCCGACGGCTATATCCTCACAAACAATCATCTTGTCGGTGAAGCTGAAAAAGTTATGGTCAAGCTCGCGGACGACCGGGAGTTGGAAGCAAAAATTATCGGTACAGACCCGGAATCCGATGTCGCTGTCATAAAAATCGACGGCAATGACCTGGCCTACCTCAAACTGGCCGACTCTGATGTCATCGAAGTCGGCGAGTGGGTACTTGCCATTGGCAATCCTTTCGGCCTAAGTCATACAGTTACAGCCGGCATTGTAAGCGCCAAGGGCCGCAGCAATGTAGGTCTGGCCGCTTTCGAAGATTTTATCCAGACCGATGCCGCCATAAATCCCGGAAATTCCGGCGGACCGCTGCTCAATCTCGACGGAGACGCTGTCGGCATTAACACCGCTATCATCAGTCGCAGCGGCGGCAATATGGGTATCGGCCTGGCAATCCCTATCAATATGGCTAAAGCCATTTATGACCAGCTTATTGACAGTGGAACCGTTGTCCGTGGTTTTCTTGGTGTTACTATCCAGGACTTAACTACCGAACTGGCAGCTTCTTTTGATTTAAAAGATACTAAAGGCGTTCTTCTCTCCGATGTTACAGAGGGTTCCGCCGCCGAAAAAGCCGGGCTAAAGCCGGGCGATATCGTTGTCGAATTTGAAGGCCAGCCGGTGGAAAGAGCAGATAACTTCCGTAACCGCGTTGCGATCTTAAAACCAGGCACTAAGGTAGAAGTGGTAGTGCTCCGTGATGGCAAACGAAAAACCTTTACCGTTGAACTTGGCAAGCGTCCGACAGAGGCCCAAATCGCTGCCGGCCAGTCAGAGGTGCTCGAGCAGTTAGGTTTTGCTGTGCGTAACCTTACCGATGATTTGGCTCAGCGTCTCGGTTATCAGGGTCTGGCCGGTGTTGTTGTCAGTCAGGTTGAGCCCGGCTCACTGGCTGGGCTTGCCGGCATTACGCCGGGAACGCTGATTCAGCAGGTCAACCGACATCCTGTCGGAAATACCAAAGAGTTTGACAAAGCGATAAAGCAGGCCGCCGGGGAAGGGGCCGTGCTGCTCTTAATCAGGGATGAACGCTACACGCGTTTCGTTGTACTGAAACTGCCCAAAAAATAAATGACCGGAAGATAAACTCATTTTTCAGCTAAGAAAAAAGCAGGCCGACAGCTTAAATGCTCGTTGGCCTGTTTTCGTTGCTTTGTCTCTCGATGACAAGCCATCGAGCGGAAATGCTGATACCTGTTGCATTTTGGCGGCTAAAACGCTATACTTCTTCTTTTAGTGTGCAGTTTTTCTATCTGCTAAAAGAATTACAGGAGTCCAAGATATGGGTTGTAATTTAGCGATTGCAGGAGTAACCGGAGCGGTTGGCCAGGAATTTTTGAAAATCCTGGAACAGCGGGATTTCCCGTTTGATTCTCTCAAAGCCCTTGCCAGCAGCCGTTCAGTCGGCAAGGAAATTGAGTGCAAAGGCAAGAAATATATTGTCGAAGAATTAACCCGAAACAGCTTCGAGGACATCGACATCGCATTGTTTAGTGCCGGCGGAGCCAGGAGTAAGGAATTTGCCCCCTCCGCCGCAAAAGCCGGCGCCATCGTGGTCGATAACTCATCAGCTTTCAGAATGGACCCGGATGTCCCGCTTATTATTCCGGAAATAAATCCACAGCAGATACAAAAGCACAAGGGTATTATCGCTAATCCAAACTGCTCGACAATCATCGCCATTGTGCCGGTCTGGCCTTTGCATAAGGCAAATCCGGTCAAACGAATGGTCATCAGCACCTATCAGGCCGCCAGTGGAGCTGGATACCCCGCAATGCTCGAACTGCAAGAGCAAAGCCGCCAGATACTCGAAGGGCAAAAACCATCCTGCAGGGCCTTTCCCTATCAAATAGCATTTAACGTCTTCAGCCACAACTCAGCTCTGGGGCCAAATGGTTACAACGCCGAAGAGATGAAAATGGTCAACGAGACCAGGAAAATTTTCGACTGCCCTGATATTGCAATTACCTGCACCTGTGTTCGCATTCCCGTATTAAGGGCACACTGCGAGAGTATCAACCTTGAATTTACCGACCCCATAACTGACGAGCAGGTCAGGGACCTGCTGAGCACCGCTCCGGGCGTTTCAGTAATTGATGACCGCGAAAATAATCGTTTTCCAATGCCCGTTGATGCCTCCGGCAAAGACGATGTCTTCGTTGGCCGGATTCGTCAGGATGAGTCGATACCTGATAACCGCGGCATCAATCTCTGGGTTTCCGGCGACCAGCTGCGAAAAGGCGCTGCGTTAAACGCCGTCCAGATTGCAGAAAAATTGATCTAATGGCTGTTCGCAATATAAAGCTGACTATTTGCTACGACGGCAGTGAATATCACGGCTGGCAGATTCAGCCGGGCAAGAAAACCATCCAGGGCGTGATAAGCGAGGCGGTCCAAAATCTGCTTGGCTGTAAAATTCAGGTTTTCGGAGCCAGCAGAACCGATGCCGGTGTAAGTGCGTTGGGGCAGGTCGGCCTTGTACAAATCGATTCGCCAATACCAACAGAGAATTTAGCAAATGCAATCACGCACAGATTGCCACCGGAAATCGCAGTTACCGAAGCAGTGGAAGTACCGAATGGCTTTGATGTGATAGGTGCGGTCAAAAGCAAGCTGTATCGCTACACTATTTTCACAGGGCAGGTTAGGCCGGTTCTACAGATAAGACACTGCTGGCATCTGCCTGCTGAACTTGACACCATAGCTATGGCCGAAGCCGCAAAAATATTGGTAGGCAGAAAGGATTTCAAGTCTTTTGCGTCAGCCGCTGACAAACGCGAAAGTTCAGTGCGAACAATCTTTAGATGCGATGTCAATTCGTCGTGCGTCGTGCGTGATGCGTATTGCGAAAAAGGAGAAACTCAAACTACGCAATACGATATACGCAATACGCAGTACGAGAATGATTGGGTATATGTTGATGTGGAAGGCGACGGCTTTTTGTATAATATGGTCAGAAATATAGTCGGCACTCTCGTTGAAGTTGGCAGAGGCAGATGTAATCCTGAAAAGATAAATCAGATTCTCGAAGCAAAGAACCGAACCGCAGCAGGGCCTATCGCTCCAGCAGCGGGACTGTGTTTAATGTGGATAAAATACTAATACAGGAAACAGGAGACAGAATACAGGATACAGAAAGATCGGAAGAGAGTCGTGTAGGGAAAGAGTGTAGATCTCGGTGGTCGCCGTATCATTAAA
>CAJVYN010000232.1 GCA_913009355.1 uncultured bacterium
CGCTTTTTCTATTTCTTTTTTTTTTTTTAATGATACGGCGACCACCGAGATCTACACTCTTTCCCTACACGACGCTCTTCCGATCTCCTCTCGACCTGTCGCCTCGGCGATGTACACTAAAGCCATTGCCACAGGCCCAAGCAAAAGGGGCCACCAGGAAAAGAAACGACATGAAACCGATGAATCCGACGATTTAACCAGAGCTTCGTCCATAATAAATTTTACCTCTAACTTGATACTCGCGTCAAAAGTCAATCTCAACGATTAAAAACAAGAATAACACCCGGTGGGTGTTTTTGAGCGAAAAATACGTCCGCACAAAAATTTTGACACTGACGTCAACTTAATCAATTTGTAACCGTTCACAGCTTTTATCCTGTAAATCCAGCTAAACCCTTTTTTGACAGGATAACAAGATTTCAAGGTACTTATTTTTTCGTTTCAGTATAATAAGATTTCATACACAAATTTAAAAACTATGCTTTTGTCAGGATAGTGGATTTGTATCAGATTAACATGATTTAAGGGCTTATTCATCATGGTTGTTTATCTTGTTATCCTGTCTGAAAAATTAATTCCGTGAACGGTTACCATGATTTTTAATATAGGATATTTGTCCGCAGAGAAACTATGAAACCGGAGCCTCCGGTTTGGTTATAATGGGTGGTCGTTATAAACGCCACAATAACCTTTTTTTGGAGGCTCCGTAATGGATAAGTATATCGGATTTGACATTGATGACAAGAAAACAGTAGCGTGTGTTGTTCAGGAAGGCAAAAAAGATGTTTACGAGACAGTGCCTACGGATGTTGAGTTGATGAGGGCTTGGCTGAGAAAGCAGCGTAGGGCTAAGGATAAGCTGCACTTAACGTTTGAAGTGTCCGGGCAGGCAGGCTGGCTTTACGATGAACTGATCGATTCGGTGGATACGTTAACGGTGAGTAACCCCTCGAAGATGACTTGGATATTTCGCACATCAAAGAAAACTGATCGGATCGATGCCCGTAAGCAGGCGATACTTTTGAGTATCGGCGAGGTTCCGAAAGTACATATACCAAGTAGAGAGGTTCGGCAATGGCGCGTAACCATTCAGCATCGCAGAAAAATAGTCGGCAGGATTTGTCAGGTTAAAAATCGCATACGAGCGGTTTTGAAATCTCAAGGTTTTATGAAGGCGTTTTACAAAGGTAGTTGGTGGAAAAAAGCTAACAGGTTTTGGATGCGAAGTTTTACCAGGGAAGCTAACATCGGCTATGAGGATCTTTGGCGGATGAATCTTTGTAATCTTCTTGATGAACTGGAGCTGCTTGAAAAGCAGCTTCTTGGCGTCACTAAATATCTTGATGGATACCTTGACAGGCAGCCGGGTGGTAAGCTGTTGATGAGTATTCCCGGTGTAGGTCCGCGGACAGCAGAGGCGGTACTGGCATATACTGATGATGTAAGCAGGTTCAGGAGGGGTAAACAATATTGCGGCTATTTTGGAGTAACGCCTAAGCTGGATGAAAGCGGGACATCAAGACGTCTTGGACATATAAGTAAGCAGGGTCCGAGTGTAGTTCGCTGGCTGATTGTTGAAAGTGCCTGGCGTGCGATAAAGAAAAGTAAGGCGCTTAGGGCGTTTTATGAGCGAGTGATGTGTGGGCAGAAAGGTCGTAAGAAGATAGCTATTGTTGCTGTGGCTCGTAAGCTGTTGAGTATTATGCGAGCGATGATGATGACAGGCGAGTTGTTCAACGAGCAATTGGTTTGCAGAGAGTGCGGGATTGAATTAGTAAAGAAGTCGGCTTGATGATTTTTAGGTTGGCGGGATTAGAGAAAGGACCCTGGTCTGTGTAATGCGAGTAATTTTACATCGCGTCGCTGAGAATAGGGCCTTTTTGCCGCAGGCAGTTTGATGTGCCGTCTTTTTGACGAGTACGAATAGGAGTGTGGGAAGCCAACCTGAAAAGATAATCCCGCCGCATTTTTTGCTCCTCGGCCCCTCAACTTTTGGCGAAGGGGCCTGCGGGCAAAAAATACTTGGTTAATGAGAATCACAGGATTAAGAAAATGTGCAGAAAAAAAGAAAAAACGTTTTGACCGGCTCCGGTTCATAGGATTTCACGGATACCTATACCTAAGGCACAGGTGGCATAAATTACACGGATTTTTAGAATTGGGTTTGAAAGTAAAAAGTAAAAGGTAGCAAAGAAAGAAATGGGTGGCTGTCCCAATCCTGTTCGGTACTCAATTTGCTGTGCGATTCATAGGGGGGAAATTTTTTTATAAATTGCCTATTTTAAACTGGCGCGCTATGAGCGATTGTGTTTAAATGCCTTTGTGAGCAAAAAAAGGCATAAAATAAAGGATAGTGAACTGCAGGGCTTCAAATACTTTAAGCCCATTTCAGCTCTGCTGGAAAATCTCCATGATGCCGGTTGTCAACGCGACCGGGCAGGCAACCGCATGCTGCATATGGATCAATATACGTCCCTGCTGCTTCTGTATATGTTCAATCCTATCTGCACATCACTTCGAGCCGTTCAGCAGGCCAGCGAACTCAAAAAAGTGCAGCGCAAGTTAGGCTGTCCCCGTGCGTCACTGGGCAGCTTGTCGGAAGCGGCCACTGTTTTCGACAGTGCGTTAATGCAAGAGATTATCACAGACCTGGCTGGCCAATTGAAGCCTATATCCAGCCATGCCAAACTTGACGAGATTACTGCTATTGTCACCGCTGTCGACGGTACCCTGATCAATGCCCTGCCCAAGATGACATGGGCCTTATGGAAAAAAGATCAAATGGCAATTAAAGCCCATACGCAATTTGACATTCAAAAACATGTGCCGGTTAAAATTACTATCACAGAAGGCAATGGCGATGAAAGACAAGTTCTGGCTGACAATCTTGAATCTGACCGTATTTACGTTAAAGACCGTGGTTATGCCTCTCTGTCGCTATTTCAGCAGATATTGGATAACGGCAGTTCCTTTGTCTGCAGGGTCAAAGATAACACTGTTTATGAATGCCTTGAAGAGTTCGAACTGACTGACGAAGCGTTAGTTGCCGGAATCATCTTTGATAAAAAGGTCAGGCTTGGCTGCAATGACAAAACGAAAAAACAATTGTCTGTGCCGGTTCGGTTGATCGCTATCAAATGTACGCCTCATAAGAAGCGTTATAAGATTGGCAGGGGCGGACCTGAACAGGGAGAAACGCTGCTTATCGCTACCGATGTATTCGATCTGGAAGCCGATGTGATTGCGTTGATATTTACGCATCGCTGGGCTGTTGAGATATTCTTTCGCTTTTTCAAGCATGTTCTGGGCTGTCGGCATTTGTTGAGTTACAACCGCAACGGGATTGAATTGCAGACCTATGTGGCGATTATAGCGTGTATGCTGATAAGTTTATGGACCGGAAGAAAACCGACCCTGCGAACCTATGAGATGCTTTGCTGGTATTTCACCGGCATGGCCGACGAAGAAGAACTGCTGGCTCATATAGCCCGTCTTCAAAAACAGGATTAACCCGCCAAGGCTGGTCTCTACGCTGACTGCTGCCGCAGTTTATGCTGCGCGAAAATACCTTGCCTCTCGTTTCAGTGCATCATACAATACAAATAAGGACGTGAATGTTACATTAAATAAGAAAGAGGCAAATCACGTGCCGAACAGGATTGA
>CAJVYN010000233.1 GCA_913009355.1 uncultured bacterium
GGGGGCGGGCGCTCCCCCTGCGCCTCGTGTGCGAGTTCCCAGATTCGCCCGAAGGCCTCGCGCCGCGGCAACCCGCGCTCCTCGGCCTGCGCGGCCCATGCCTGCACGTGTTCCTGCAGTGCATCGAAAATGGAAATCAGTCATTAGTGAATAGCTGAGCAAGTTTTGAGGTGATCATACTTGACATTGTCGCTGGTTAAGGATAATTTTGTAGCCCGAAGGACTTCTTACGGAGAATTAATAAACCATATTACAATAAGGAGGGCTGCGAAATGGCGGACAAAACTTCAATCGCAGGTAAAAGCCGGGAGCGTATCACTCGCCGTCAGTTCATTGCCGGCGCCAGCGCTGCCGCTGTGTCATTTGCGGTAATCAAGCCGAGCCTTGTCCGCGGCGATGAGGCCAACTCGAAAATCGATTTGGGGATAATCGGCTGCGGCGGTCGCGGGACATGGATAGCCAATCTGTTCGACAAGCACGGCGGATACAATATCGTAGCAGCGGCGGACTACTTCCCGGACAGAGTCAATTCCTTTGGCAAGAGGTACAAGGTGGACCAGGCTCGCCGTTATACCGGCCTGTCGGGTTACCGCAGACTGCTGGAGCAAAAACTGGACGCTGTGGCAATCATTAGTCCGCCGTATTTCCACCCTGAGCAAGCCGCTGCTGCTATAGACGCCGGCTGTCACGTGTTTCTGGCCAAGCCTATCGCTGTGGACGTGCCCGGCTGTAGCAGTGTCGCTGAAAGCGGTAGAAAAGCTTCGGCCAATAAGCTATGTTTGCTTGTTGATTTCCAGACCCGCACTAACGCCTTTTATCGTGAGGCGGTGAAGCGCGCCCAATACGGTGATATCGGCCGTATCGTCTGTGGGGATGTTAATTACCAGGGCGGCCGACTCGCCAGGCAGGCAACTCCCGGCACGGTTAAAGCACGCCTTCGGAACTGGGTGTTTGACATCGCTCTTTCCGGTGATATCATTGTCGAGCAGAACATTCACGCTATCGATGTCGCCTCCTGGATACTCGATGAGCAGCCCATTAGCGCGTATGGCACAGGTGGACGCAAGGCACGCATCGATGTGGGCGACTGCTGGGACCACTTCGCTGTGATATACCGCTTCGGCAATGATGTGGCCGTCAGTTTCAGTTCCAGGCAGTTCGGGCAGGGCTATGACGATATTCTCTGCCGTATGTACGGTACACGCGGCACGATAGATACCCACTACAACGGTAAGGTGGGCATCCGCGGTAATGTGCCTTACAAGGGCGGATATGTCGGCAATATTTACACCGACGGATCGGTAATAAACATTGTCGACTTCTACGACAACATTATGAAGGGCCGATTCTACAACCCCACCGTGGCACCAAGTGTGCGGAGCAACCTGACGGCTATTCTTGGCCGTACCGCTGCGTACAATCACAGCGAAGTGAGCTGGGAGGAGATGATGAAGACCAACGAGAAAATGGAAGCAAAACTCGAAGGTTTGAAAATATAAGGAACTGATTATGAAACAGTTGAGATGGTTTTTGTGGATTGCTGTATCGGTTTTATTGCTTGGCGGCCCGATGCAGCTTTTTGCGGGCAAGACGGCTGAACAGCCGGGTAACGTGTTCGTCAACTCGATAGGTATGAAACTGGCGTATATTCCTGCTGGTGAGTTCTATATGGGCAGCCCACCGGATGAGAAAGGCCGGCAGGACGATGAGTTCCAGCATCGTGTTAAGCTGTCACTGCCGTTTCGCATTGGTGTGACCGAAGTGACCCAGGCGCAGTGGAACGCTGTGATGGGCAGTGCCCGCTCTTATCTTAAGGGTGACAATTTGCCTGTCGATAAGATGTCGTGGAAGGATGCGGTAACGTTCTGCGAGAAGCTCTCCGAAAAAGAGGGTAAAACCTATCGTCTTCCGACCGAGGCAGAGTGTGAATATGCCTGCCGTGCGGGCGCTTCCGGGCGGTTCGCCGGCACCGGCAAGCTCGATGATATGGGCTGGTACGAAGCCAATAGCGAAGGACAAACACACCCGGTCGCCACCAAAAAGCCCAATGCATGGGGCCTTTATGACATGCACGGCAATGTCTCAGAGTGGTGCAGCGACTATTACAGCCCTGATTACCCCGAAGTTACGGTTACCGACCCTGCCGGCCCAGCCGAGGGCAAATATCGTGTAGTGCGAGGTGGGTCGTGGGGCTACTTTCTCCGCAGCACTCGATGTGCCGCTCGCAGCAGTGTGCTGCCGTCGTACCGGCTTAAATATACCGGCTTTCGAATAGTAATGGAGATGCCAAAATGAGGTTTTCAAAACTGACTCGCCGTGAGATAATATTAAACTCCATCCGTGCCGTTGCCGGGCTTACACTGACTACCTCGTGTCAACCTTTCTCGTCAGGGATGTCTCAGTTCATCCCGGCTGAGCCTTCCCGTCGCGGGTTCAAGATAGGCATCTGTGACTGGTCGTTGGGTAAGAGGGCCAAACCGTCTTCGTTCGAGATGGCCAAACGGCTGGGGCTCGATGGTGTGCAGGTGGACCTGGGAAGCGAGCAGGATAACCTGCCCGTGCGCCGGCCGGAAGTGCAAAAGAAATTCATAGAGGCGGCGAAGAAGTATGATGTGGAAATTGCGTCACTGGCCATATCGGCTATGAACCAGGTGCCCTATAAGAGTGACCCGCGAGTTGAGCAATGGGTCGCTGACAGTATCGATGTCTGCAAGGCGATGGGGGTCAATGTGGTGCTCCTGGCCTTTTTCGATAAAGGTAACCTGAAGAACGACAAGAAGGGTATCGATGCCGTTGTCGAGCGGCTCAAGCGGGTAACGCCGAAAGCTGAGAAGGCCGGCGTGGTTCTCGGCCTGGAATCCTTGCTTACCGCTGAGCAGCATATGGATATTATCGAGCGTGTCGGTTCGCCCGCCGTCAAGGTTTACTACGATGTGGGCAACTCCAGCTTGAGGGGTTATGATATCTACAAGGAAATACGCTTCCTCGGGAACGAGCACATCTGTGAGTTTCATGCCAAGGACTACAGATACCTGTTCGGCAAGGGTAAGGTCGATTTCAAGGAAATCCGCCGGGCGATGGACGACATCGGATACCGCGGATGGATACAAATCGAAGGGGCGACGCCGATAGGGCTGGAAGCGAGTTATCGATATGACGCTCAATACCTGCGGAGCATATTTCCTCCTAAGGTGTAATCCACGGAACAAAAGGGCTGCGGCGGAAAAGTGACAGCGGATGGTGCAGATTAAAATTAGACATCAATTCACCATAGGCGGACCGGCGGATGTAAATGGCGGAGCAAGATGGACAGGGATATGAAAATGGAGTTCAAGCAGAAAGTTATTGATTATCCTCTAAAACACTACAAATTAGTCACCATAGTAATGCTCGTCATTACGCTGGCACTGGGTGCGTTAATACCGCTTATACAGGTTGACACAGACCCTGAAAATATGCTCTCGAAAAACGAGGCGGTCAGAGTCTTTCATAACCAGACCAAAGAACGATTCGCTTTGAATGACATTGTGGTTGTAGGTATTGTTAATAACAAAGACCCCAACGGTGTTTTTAATCCATCTTCACTGGCTAAAGTATATGAATTGACCG
>CAJVYN010000234.1 GCA_913009355.1 uncultured bacterium
ATTTAAGTCCCCATCGTATGCCGAAAAACAAAACTGCAACGACTCCGACAAGAGTAAAAAACAATTGCAGATTGCGTGGCATTGGGTTAATGCAGAGACGATTTTGTTTATGGAAGTTGCGTGCTGCCGAAATTGCACGAACCATCTGGTCGATAAACATTGCCAGAAGCGGGCAGGCTGCGATAGCCGCTATCGGTATAAATCTGCGGGAACGAATGGCCATATATACCGTAAGGGCGGCAATAGCCATCAATGCTAAATCGATTTTAGGCAGCTGGTATGTATCGCCCCGGGATTCTTCGTCAATCTTATTTGGCAGTTGGAGAAAAGTTTTTCGTAAGTAAGGAACAGTTAACCATATACCAATCGAAACGGTGTTTACAACATAAAGCACACCGAATAAATGCTTATAATTTAATGGATTATTACCGATGCGTTCATACATCGGGCGCCATATCCGGCGCAAATCCAGGAATTGTTTCAAATTCCAGACAGGCAGTTCAAATTTGAAAGGATTAATTAGTACCGTCATTAAGATTAGAGCGGCAACTGCTGTTACCGTCACAAAAATGATGTTTTTGGGCTTGATTTTGGTGGTTTTCGATAACAGTGAGACAATAATATGCAGTGTGACATATGCCGGTAACGTAACAAAGGGATAGATATATCTGCCGGCATAGCCGGCGCCAGCGTCAGCAGACCACAAGGCCGCAAGGGTTAGCGGAACTACTAAATAAATGAAGTGGACACTTTTGTAAATACTGAGCAGCAGAATGGCCATAAACACGCCGCAGATAAAAAAGTCAGCTGCGCCAAGATTGAGAAATGAAAAACTAATAAATGCGACCCAGCATATAAATACAGCCGCTGCATAGCCGAAGATTGTTGACAAAATCGTGAATAGCTTTTTCTGTGCTTCGAGTTCGTTCTTCGGTGCTTTCAGCAATCCTGGTTTGAGGAAACGACTAAACAGCCAAAATAAAGTCAAGCCAATGCTCAAAACAAAGAGTATGAAAAACGGAAAACTTGTACCGACTGGATTTTTCCATTCGAAAGCGGGGTGCCATTCGTTGACGCTGCGCCACATTTCAGCTGACTTGCTGATGCTGATGACAAAGGTATGAGTCAGGTTTGTCAAATGAAACGGGTTGAATATAATTATGCCGACAAGAGCGACAAAGCCAGCGGCAATGGTGTGGTACATACCCCTTCGGCCGATAGAAACGAAGCTTTTTTTAGAGAAGCTCGTCAGAAGGTTCAGCGCCACAAACGGAACGAGCATTATAAACAAGTAGATATATCCACCGTGGAGATTACACCAGAGAATCGCGATAGGGACAATCAGCCAGATATACAATATGTTCCGATAGGTGGTAAGCACAAGTACGAGTAAAAAGACAGCTACCAGCAGGTTTGAAAAGCCCGCCGGCCGGATGTCAAAGAAGGAGCGTCCCGCAAACATTGCGAAGCAGGCGAATACCGCTGATAGAGCCGGATTGACACCCAGCAATCGGGTAGTATAATAAACACAGATAACAGTAAGTATATAAATAACAAACTTCCAATAAACAAGCGAATTAAATGAAAAGGTATCAGCGTCTGCAAAGGCGGACTTACTCGTCAGCCAGTAAAAGATAACGTGTGTCAGCCAGTTCTGATTGACCCATCCGGTAGGATGCCATTTTTTAACTGTATCAATGCCGACTTTGCCGGTAATCCATTGTGCCCAGTCAGGCCATGTTTTCACTTCTTCTTCGGTTGGTCCTGCCTTGTGTGAGTTTGCGCTGAACGGCTCGGCAGTATCCACTCCGTGATTGATAAAATGTCGTCCGCAGGCCATCGCCACCCATGTATCGCCGGCCCCGACCATATGTGTGCTGGCGTGGCAGGCGAAAATTAGCATTGCCAGCCACGCTAAAATTTTCACCGCCAGGTTCGCAGAGAACGCTGAGTTTTTTAACTTTAATTCCTTCTCTGCGTTCTCCGCTGTTAATTCTTCGGTTGTTATTGGTTTAGCCATTTTTCTATTCTATCCAATCCTTTGGTAATTTGTTCGAGTGAGCAGGCAAAACTTAAACGCACATTTTCATCACAACCAAAGGGGGCACCCGGAACGAGGGCGACTTTGGCCTGTTCTAAAAGTGTTTTTGCAAAATCGCAACTGCCGTCAATTTTTTCTCCGTTAATACTTCGTCCGTAATGGCGGCAAACTTGTGGAAAACAGTAAAAAGCACCGGTAGGTTCGCCGCATTGCACGCCCTCGATGCTGTTTAACCGCTGAACCATATATTTGCCGCGGCGCTCGAATTCTATTCGCATCTTTTCTACCGAATCATCGGGATTACTCAATGCTGCAATCATCGCATACTGAGCAAAAGTTACAGGATTTGAGGTCATATGAGACTGCAGCCGTCCCATTGCCTTTATTACATCCAGCGGCCCTGCGGTATAACCCAGTCGCCAGCCGGTCATTGAAAAGGCCTTGCTGACGCCATTGAGGGTCAAAGTCCTGCTGTAGGCATCTTCGCTTAATGAGGCAAAGCTTACAAATTTGGTATCCCCATAAATAAGTTTTTCGTACATTTCATCAGAGAGCACACACACATTTGTTCCTTCGAGCACCTTTGCCAGAGCTGCCAATTCGTCAGGCGTATAGGTGAAGCCGCCGGGGTTGTTTGGTGAATTAATTATCAACATAGCGGTTTTGTCGGTGATAGCCTCTTTTAGCTGTTGGGGACTAATCTTATAGCTATTGTCTCGGTCGGTTCGGATAATTTTAGCTCTCGCCCCTGCAAGTTTTATGGTCTCCGGATATGTAACCCAATACGGCGTTGCCAAAATCACTTCATCGCCGGGGTCGAGCACCGCCTGCATTGCCTCATAGACAGAATGTTTGCCGCCGATATTGACAATAATCTGGTCCGGGTTGTACTTAAGGCTGTTTTCTTTTTCCAGCTTAGCGGCGATGGTCTCTCGCAGCTCAATTATGCCCACAGCAGCGGTATACTTTGTCTTACCTGCCTTCAAAGCTTCTATAGCAGCGGCTTTGATATAATCCGGCGTATCGAAATCCGGCTCACCCGCACCGAAATTGACTACATCTACCCCCTGTGCTTTTAGCTGTTTTGCTCGTGAGCTAACAGCGAACGTTGCCGAAGCCGGCACACTCTGAGCTCGTTTACTGATTTTCATTTTATTCGTATCCCTTAAAAATTAGTTACGGATTCTATCTATTCTACTGATATTAGAAACAAAACCAGACAGCCGGTCAAGAAAATTGGCGGGATTAGACCTCAGCAGTTTGTCAACCGCTCTGATCGGCAATTGATTCGTTGAGAATTTAGCATATCCTTTTATATAGCCCCCAGTCCTGTGCTGGGGGGTCATATTCCCGAATTTATCTGGGGGTTTTCCTTATCATTTAGCCCCCTGCATTGCAGGGGGTTTATCCTGGGGGTTTTGTTGTTATGTTTAGCCCCGTTGCTTGCGACGGGGGTTTTCGTTTTTTGTTTAGCCCCGCCACCTGTGGGCGGGGTTTTATTGTTATTCCACCGGGGGTTATTTTTGACGTGGCAATCTCCCTTTGTCATTGCGAGGCCTGCAAC
>CAJVYN010000235.1 GCA_913009355.1 uncultured bacterium
GCACTTTCAACTTCTTCGATGTATGCAAGCCTGCTTGATCCCATACCATTACAACGTGAATATCAGGGGAAGTTTCCGCTGCAAACTGTTCAAAAAAGGCATTCATCATATCGGTATTATACCAATTGGAGGCGGCAAAAGATTCCGAGATACGAGATACGCTTCACAAGATATGAACTATTTTTGGCAGTAATCTATAAGGCGGGCAAGCTCACTGCGCAGGTCCTTACGATGCACAACCATATCGACAAAGCCGTACTGAAGATGATTAGAGAATATCCCACGGCTTGTGTTTTCTGCGGCTTAAATCCCTGACGCCGTGTATAACGATAAGGACTAAAATGCGGCCTGTTTCCACACGATAGATAATTCGGTAATTATGGAACAAAAGTTCTCGAATATTCTCTTCTTCAGCTTCCGGGACAGACCGGCCCACCTCAGGAAACTTCTACAGAATTTCTACCGTTTCAATAATTCTCTCGACAAATCGAGTTGCGTAATGTTCTGAATCTTTCCTTATGTAATCCCGAATGCTTTCTAAATCCAGCAGGGCTGGTTCAGTCCATTCAACCTTCATTCTGAAAGAAGCCTCTTTTTAACTTCCTTGTGAGAAATAACGCGTCCTTCTTCGGCGGCTTTGCAAGCAACTGCTAATTTCTTTTTGACATAAAATTCGTACATAATGTCATCCCAGGTTGCTTGCTCCGGGAGTTTGTCAATGAGCCTCTTTGCTTCTTCCTCAACGGCACTCATAATCATTAACCTCCTGGTATAATATTCATTGTACCTGATTACCACGCAATACGCAATTTATCTTCCGCAGTAGTCAATCAGTCGGGCGATTTCACTGCGCAGGTCTTTGCGATGCACAATCATATCCAGAAACCCTCGCTCAAGCAGAAATTCGGCTGTCTGAAACCCTTCGGGCAGCTCCACCTTTATTGTTTCAGCAATTGTGCGAGGCCCGGCAAAACCAATCAATGCTCCGGGTTCGGCTATTAAACAATCGCCCAACATTGCAAAACTGGCTGTCACGCCGCCGGTAGTCGGGTCTGTCAAAACCGAAATATAAAGTCCGCCGGCCTCGTCGAATTTGGCCAGCGTCGCAGAAGTCTTGGCCATCTGGCCCAGCGAAACGACGCCCTCGTGCATTCTCGCTCCGCCGGAACAGCAAACCACCACCAAAGGCAGCGTCTCCTCAATCGCCTTATCAACGGCTACACAAAACTTCTCGCCGACCACAGCGCCCATAGAACCCATCAGGAAATTCGGCTCCATCACGCCTAAGACAACCCCCCTGCCCTTGATAAAGGCCTTGCCGATTCGCATAGCCTCTTTGGCGCCGCTTTTTTTCTCCTCGGCTTTTAGACGCTGTTTATAAGTAGTATCCCTGAACTTAAAGCCCAGCTTATCTTCAGCTGTCAAATCGCCTAACACTTCCTGAAAAGAACCTTCATCAGCCAGATACTTAATCCTGGTCGCCGCCTCAATGCGAAAGTGATGGTTGCATTCCGGACAAACGTTGAGATTCTCCTCGACCGCACTTCTATAGAGCATATGCTCGCAGGCCGGACATCGCATCCAAAGACCTTCGGGCATCTCTTTACGCGGCTTCAATGAAAAACCGTTCCACTTGGATTTCGTTTCTTTGGCCATAACTAAAAAAAACAAAAATTAAAAAGCAAAATGACAAATCAAAATTCAAAAATAGAGATTGCTTCGGTCGCTAAGCGTCCCTCGCAATGACACTTTATGTCATTTCTATTTTTAATCCTTCAGCTATTTTAGATTTTACCAGAAATTTACAGATATGGCTATAAAAAGTTACTCGCAGGCCGCTCGAATGGCGTTTATCGCAGCGATACGGTCGGATTTTGAGAATATTGCCTGGCCGGCTACGAGGGTATCAGCACCGTAAGAAACTGCAATTGGCGCAGTTTGCGGGTCTATCCCGCCATCGACTTCGATTCTAATTTCAGGGCCGATGATTTCTCTGATTTCAGCGATTTTTTTCGCCGCCTCCGGCATAAATTTCTGCCCGCTAAATCCCGGATGAACCGTCATTACCAGAACCATATCACAAAGCGGCACAGCTGTCTCTATGGCTTCCACAGGCGTTTCCGGGTTCAGGCATATCCCGGCGGTGCACCCAAGCTCGTGCAATTCATCAATAAGTTTCTGCGGCTTATCAACAGCTTCAATGTGAAATGTTATATGGTTGGCGCCGGCCTCGACAAACGCTTTAACATATTTAGCCGGCTCAGTTATCATCAAATGGCAGTCGAAAACCAGTCCGCTCACCCCTCGAAGCTTGGCAATCACGGGCGGCCCGATTGTAATATTCGGCACAAAGTGGCCGTCCATAACATCCAGATGCACCATACTCACCCCAGCCGATTCAATCGCAGTCAGCTCATCAGCTAACTTGGCAAAATCAGCGCTTAATATCGACGGTGCAATCTCGATTGTCCCTGCTTTGGCTAATCGCAAATCCGTATCTCGTATTTGGTATGACGATTTTTGATTTACAATCGGAATTCAGAAACCGGAAACTATTTCTATCCGCTATTCTTTCTCATCAAGTATTTCAAGACACTTGAATTTTTTGCCCTCTAAAAATTCAAGCGACGCTCCGCCGCCGGTGGAAATATGGCTTACCTTATCCTCAAGGCCGAGCTTGCCGATGGCACTTGCACTGTCGCCGCCGCCGATTATGCTGCGAGCGCCTTTGTCCGTGGCCCCGGCAACAGCCAGGGCAACCGCCTCCGTACCTTCATCGAAAGGCGACAGTTCAAAAACGCCCATCGGCCCGTTCCAAACAATTGTTTTCGCACCGGCAAGTTTATCTGCAAAAAGTTTTCGAGTTTCAGGGCCAATATCCATACCCTGCCAGCCGGCTTCAATATCACCGGTAACTACTCTTTTCTCAGCGCCGGCTTTGAACTCGGCGGCAATCACCGTATCAGCCGGCAAAACTATTTCGCAGCCGAGGTCTTTAGCTTGTTTCAGCAATCCATCAGCTTTATCGAGAAAATCGTCCTCGCATAAGCTCTTGCCTATCAGCCGGCCCTGGGCCTTGAAAAATGTATAGGCCATTGCTCCGCCGATTAGTATGCAGTCAACCTTGTCCAGGAGATTCTCAATCACACCTATCTTGTCAGAAACCTTTGCTCCGCCTAATATCGCCACAAATGGTTTTTCAGGACTGCTGAGCGTCCGGCCAAGAAACTTTAGTTCCTTCTCAATCAAAAAACCGATAACTCTCGGTTTGCCTTCCATGACTGTCGGCACGGTGTACATCGAAGCATTATCCCTGTGTGCGGTGCCGAAAGCGTCATCGACATAAATGTCCGCTAAATCAGCCAACTGCTTGGCAAAATTATCCTTGGCTTCTCGTAGCTGCGAATCCTGCTTGGCTGCTTTATCTTTTATCGTCTCTTCCTTGTGGAAACGCAGGTTCTCAAGCAGTATAACGTCACCAGCTTTAAGCGCATCGGCCCTGGCTTTCGTCTCATCAGATCGGAAGAGCGTCGTGTAGGGAAAGAGG
>CAJVYN010000236.1 GCA_913009355.1 uncultured bacterium
GGATAATATTGATAGCCTTAAAAAGATAGTTGAAATTCTTCCAGCCACTTAATATAAGAGAATGTTGCCAAAACATTTACTGTGCAGATTTAATGTAACAAAAGAACAGGGTTTGTTTCTGCAAAGCTTAAAAATAGGATAATATTATGCCAGACCAAACAATTAAATGTCCAAAGTGTGGAACAGATATTGAATTAAATCAAGCTTTGACCAGCCAAATAGAGCAGGGCATTAAGTTAAGGTATGAAGCCGAAGCGGCAGAAAAGGAAAAAGACTATCAGGCCAAGCTAAAAGAAATCCAGCAACAGACAAAAGAGCTTGAGGCCAAGGGGGAGGCTATTGAAGAGCAGGTTGCCGAACAGCTAAAGGTTGAGCGCAAAAAGATTGCTGAAGTGGAACGCAAGAAAATTATTGCCGAGCAGTCTGAGCAGACAAAAGCACTTGAACAAGAGTTGGATGAAAAAAGAAAACAACTTTCTGGGGCAAACAAAAAAGAGCTTGATTTTCTAAAGAAGCAAAGGGAGCTTGAAGAGAAAAGCGAGCAGTTAGAGCTGGAAGTGCAAAGAAAAATCACAGAAGAAAGAAAAAAGATTTCCGATGAAGCAAGCAGAAAAGCTGTTGAAGAGCAACAGTTAAAAATGCGTGAAAAAGATGATCAGCTTACGGCAATGAAAAAACAGATTGACGAACTTAAACGAAAAGCTGAGGTCGGTTCACAGGAAGCACAGGGCGAAGCTCTGGAAGCAGAACTTCAGGAATATCTGGAAAGAACTTTCCCTTATGACAGATTTCAAGAAGTTAAAAAGGGCACAAGGGGAGCGGATATATTGCAGATAGTCCATAATCAGTCCGGCAAGGAATGCGGTAAAATACTATGGGAATCAAAGAATACAAAGGAGTTTCAAAAAAGCTGGATAGAAAAGCTTAAAAAAGACCAGCAACAGGCTAATGCCGATATTGCGGTTATAATGTCTGTTGCATTGCCTGCCGGAATCGATAGCTTTGATATGTATGATGGTGTTTGGGTTACTGATTATAAATCGTTAAAAGGACTTGCCACCGCTCTCAGAAAAGGTTTGATAGAAGTAGCAAGACAGAAGCTTATTACAACTGGTCAAGATAGTATCAAAGATATGCTTTACCAGTATATAACCGGCCAGGAATTTATAATGCGCATCCGTGCGGTAGTTGAAGCATTCCAGAGAATGAACGATGAGCTTGCTAAGGAAAAGCGTGCTATGACAAGGATATGGAACAGCAGAGAAAAACAAATTACAACTGTTATTGAAAATGTCGTCGGCATACATGGTTCGATAGAAGGTCTTGTTGGCGGTCACAAAGTCTTGCCCGAAATTGAAACACTTTCACTCGAAGCAATTGCAGAAGAGGAAGAATAACTCTCGAATTTCATTTTTTAACGACAACTCTCTCGCACCAATTTCGTATCGCGTGAAGCGTATTGCGTATTTCGTACTAAAAACTCAACGCTAAAGACTCAAAACTACAATTTGTGCTGGCGAGGCAACCCTTTCCAGACAATTTCACAATCTTTTTTCTTGGCAATAGTTGCGACACAGATGTAATATATAACCAGCGGAGAGAAATCCGCTACAAAATAAGAATCACTGAGATTTCATACGTTTCGGTCGAAACCGCGAATTCATGGTCGAAAGATTATGGAAAAATGTCAAGAAACGTGCGAAAGGCTCGGTGCTCTTTGTATGTCTGCAGAGAGCACCGTTTAGCTTTTACGTTCTTGACAGGCTCTCGCGGGCCTCGACCGAGCGTGATTGCGGCGGTGCTCTTTATCTTTGCGCCCCGCAGATTCCCGCTTTCGCGGGAATGACAAATATGAAAGGGGTGCAAAATGAAAGCAACGTATAAAAAGGGGCTGTTGCGGTTAGCAGTTGTTGGGTTGGGGGTTTTGATTGGTTTGCCGTTTGCGAAGTCTTTTTCTTTTCTTGTTATATGTGCACTGTTTGCGATTGGCTGGGTGCTTTACTGGCTGGTCGGCGGCTTCTTCAATATCGATTAAAAAATAGAAGAGACAGGAGATATTCCTTTGGGACAGAGCCTGCCCTGAGCGAAGTCGAATGGGATAACAATCCTAAGGACTCCGCCGTAAGGCGTCCCCAAGCGGACTTACGGAGGATAAATTCAAAAAGAAATAACTCATCCAGACAATCCTGTAATCCCGTCTAACAATTTTTGTGAATTTTGCGTTTTTTCGTGGCTAAATTTCTTAGTGTCTTTGTGGCTATCCCCTTTTTCACTTTTGACTTTTGCGGCGATTCAGCTATTATAGCTGGCATAATGAAAAATATACTCGCAGACAGAACAGGTAAAATCGACGCAAGCGGAATTAGAAAGGTATTCGCTTTAGCGGCAACGTTAAAAGACCCCGTCAATTTCTCAATAGGCCAGCCGGATTTCGATGTACCCGAATCGTTAAAAAACGAAGCGATAAAGGCAATCAAAGCAGGTGAAAATAAATACTCACAGACAGCAGGCGATCGCATTCTTAAAGAGAAAATCGCTGAGCAGATAAAAAGCGAGTTCGGCTGGTCAAATCCGGCAGTGCTTGTAACCAGCGGTGTCAGCGGAGCGCTGTTGCTGGCATTTATGGCGATTATCAATCCCGGCGATGAAGTGATTATACCAGACCCATATTTCGTGATGTACAAGCATCTAATCAATATGTTGGGCGGTAAGTGCGTCTTCGTCGATAGCTATCCGGATTTCAAGTTGCCTGTCGAGGGAATTTCCCAGGCCATAACTGACAAGACCAAGCTGATTATACTCAATTCGCCCTGCAATCCGACTGGCGTAGTCGCCTCAGAAGAGCAGATAAAGGCGCTCGCCGGGATAGCAGCAGAAAAAGATATACTCGTTATGACCGATGAAATATACGAGAAATTCTGCTACGAGGGCAACTGTCCGAGCATAGCCGACTACTACGACAAAACCCTTCTGCTGCGGGGTTTCAGCAAGGCCTATGCGATGGCTGGGTGGAGATTGGGTTATATAGCTGCTGCCGAGTCTCTAAGCAATATAGTCGAAGAGATGACCAAAATACAGCAATATACCTTTGTCTGCGCGCCTACGCCGTTCCAGAAAGCGGCTATCGCAGCCCTTGACATAGACATAAGCGATTTTGTCGATGCGTACAGGAAGAAAAGGGATATTATTTACGATGGGCTAAAGGATAAGTTCGAGGTTGTTCGGCCGGGCGGAGCGTTTTACGCATTCGTTAAAGCACCGGCAGGGCAGTCGGCAACTCAATTCGTGGAAAAGGCAATTGAAAACAATGTGCTCATCATACCGGGCAATGTATTCAGCGAAAAAGATACGCATTTTAGAATAAGTTACGCAACCAGTAACGCCAAAATCCAGCAGGGCGTAGAGATTTTACGAAGGATAGCAGATACACGGCAGGGGGGGGTAGAATTAAGAGCCTCTAACAAAATGAATCGTTGTACCGAAAGTGAGCGTTTTTTCGTCCGGCAAGGAAGGCGAAACAGGCA
>CAJVYN010000237.1 GCA_913009355.1 uncultured bacterium
TGTTCATGTGCAGTAGTCGTTACATATTGAGATTATATACATGGTGATTTAGTTTTGGTTGTATTTTGTTTTTTTTTTTTTTTCAAGCAGAAGACGGCATACGAGATAAAGGAATGTGACTGGAGTTCAGACGTGTGCTCTTCCGATCTCCTGTCAAAAAAAAATCAATAATCAATTGATTCAGGCAGGCAGATTGGCTGGGGCAAGGTCGTAGTTCGCAGGGTTGAAAAGACAGGTACGCTCTATCCACTCCCTTATCTCCGGACGGTAATCAAAATTTAAACAGGCAAACTCGCCGAATAACTCAACAGCCATATCGTCATAAGCTATCGCTGCGTCAATCTCGTAATCATAACAGCCGATATGTATCAGCCTGCCCTCAAAACCAATCTCAGCCTGCCACCGTTTACGCCCCCTCTGCCGGCACACGCCTTTGTATCGCGAACTGCCGCTGTTGCGAGGCCTCTGGTTGTATCGATTTTGTGCGTTCGTGCAGAGCCGAAGATTGCTTCTGCGGTTGTCAAGGCCGTTATGATTCTTATGGTCGCAGCACAGCCCTTTTGGGGCGTTCAGAATTTGCCTGTGCATTTTAATGGTAGTACCCTTTTCGCTCCGGACAGCGTAGAAAGTGGTTTTGTCTTTCTTGGCCTGCCATTTGTATTGGCTCAGCTGGTCGAAATCTTCGGCATCTACGATAGCGAATTTACCCTGTGTTAAAGGTATCAGTTTTGTATCCAGATTTTTTTCCATTAACTCATCCACTCATTAACTCATTAACCCATTAACTCATATATCCAAGCTCTTTTTTTAGAATTGAGGTGAACACGGCGGCTGGATTTCTGCTCTCCGGCCCGGATGCTTCGAGAGCAAAATCAATTACACGCCGAAAGATAATGTTTTCATCGAAACGGCCCACCTGGCAGCTCTCGACCAGCCAGCGACTGATTTTTCTAAAGCTCGTCCGGTCGGATTGATTTCTCGGACGAATCAGAATTTTCAGCGCCTTGTCAAAAGCAAATTGTTTCTCCTGTAACGTTGCTGCGCCGGCTAAATCAATTCCGGCGATTCGCATTTTTTCCGATAATGTTCGCTGGTCCATTTTTATTCCCCAAAACCGTAGTCGTAAAAAGAGAAAGCTGCTTCGTAATACGAAGCCGTATTCGAATTATCACAGCCGTATTACGAATTCGCTTCGATACTCTGTCTATAGTTAGCCCGACCTGCGTTTTTGTGTCGAAAAAAAGCCCTTTTAGCGATAGCGGTTTTGAGATAACCTGCTATAATAAAAGCAGTAAAGATTTTTTGAAAATTTTTGATTTTATTCGCTGGTTACCTGCGTTTTTGATTGAAATGAGTGAACTTTTAGAACAAATTAAAAGCCCTGATGATTTGAAAAAGCTCTCGGCGGGCCAACTAAAACCTTTGGCTGAGCAGATACGCCGGTTCATTATCAGCTCGGTCAGTAAGACCGGCGGCCATCTGGCCAGCAACCTCGGCGTAGTGGAATTGACCCTGGCACTGCACTATGTATTCGATTTCAAAACAGACAAGCTGCTGTGGGATGTCGGCCATCAATGCTATACGCACAAAATCATTACCGGCAGGCAGGATAAGTTCGCCCATCTTCGCCAGGTGGACGGGCTGAGCGGATTCCCCAGCCCAGATGAAAGCGGCTATGACCAGTTCAGCGTAGGCCACGCCGGAACGTCGATAGCCACGGCAATAGGGATGGCGCTGGGATCGTCGCACGCCTCACGGGTTACAAGCGACGAGCCACGGATTGTGGCGATGGTCGGCGACGCCAGCATTGTCAACGGTACTTCTTTCGAGGCGCTGAATAATCTCGGGCTGGTCAAAAGACAATTACTTATCGTGCTCAACGATAACTCAATGGCGATAGACCCTACCCAGGGGGCGCTGGCAAAATACTTCTCCAAAGTACGGCTCAGCCATACATACGAGGATTTGCGAAAGACTACCAAGAATATCATGGAACATTTGCCCGTTATCGGCAAAGGGGTTGAAGAGGCGATTGCAAGGATTAAAAAGGGTATTCGGATGGTGCTGCCGACCAGCCGACTGTTCGAGAGTTTGAATATCCCGTATTTTGGCCCTGTTGACGGCCACGATATTGACTCACTTGTACAGTTGTTTGGTGCGTTAGCTCATTTGGACCGCCCGGCAATTCTGCACGTTTATACAAAGAAAGGGATGGGCTTTAGTCCTGCCGGCGATGACCCCAGCAAGTTTCATTCGACCGGGCCGTTCAAAATGAATGGTGACAGTGTGGAGCCGGGCGCAGCCGAGCACAGTCGCAGTTTTACCGATGTGTTCGGTGAACATCTGGCTGAATTAGCTGAAAAGGATGAGAAAATTGTCGCTATAACTTCAGCGATGACTGACGGTACGGGGTTGGCTGAATTTCGCTCCAGGTTTGCTGACAGATTCTACGATGTTGGAATTGCGGAAGGGGCGGCTGTCGATATTGCTGCAGGTCTGGCTAAGAGCGGCTTAAAGCCGGTGGTCTGTATTTACTCGACTTTTCTGCAGCGAAGTTTCGACCAGATATTCCAGGAGGTGGCGCTGCAGAATTTGCCGGTCGTTTTCTGTATCGACAGGGCTGGTCTTGTAGGCTCGGACGGGCCGACGCATCATGGGCTGATGGATGTCGGCTTTTTGCGAATGATGCCGAATATGATATTAGCGGCTCCGGCGGATGAGGTTGAGATGAAATTGGCTTTGGAATTTGCACTAAGCGCAAATAAGCCGGTCTGTTTGAGGTATCCGAAGGATGTTGTTCCGGCAGATATAAGCGCTTGTGCTGAGCCGTTCGAATTAGGCAAGAGCGTGGTCGTTAAAGAAAACGCCAATTCAGATGTTGCGATTGTTACTTACGGCAGCGTGTTGACAGAGGCGCTCCGGGCCGCTGAGATTTTAGCCAAAGAGCGGATTGCGGTTGATGTGATAAATGCACGATTTGCCGCTCCTGTCGATAAAAAAATTGTTATGCTGGCAGGTGACGGCAAAGGTATAATAACGGTAGAGGACCATCGCCTTGCCTGTGGGTTTGGCTCGGCTGTACTTGAGGAGGTCGCCGCTGAGTTTCCAGGCTCAATTACACAGCCGATAACAATGCTCGGAATGCCTAAGGAATTTATAAGACACGATTACCGCAACGCACAGCTTATGAAGACGGGCGTAAATGCCGATAGAATAGCGCAGGCGGTGAGGGAATTGAGAAGATAGAAGGCAGGATACAGGATACAGGATACAGGATACAGGATACAGGATACAGGATACAGAATACAGGATACAGGATACAGAATACAGGAGACAGGAGAGAGAAAAAACTAAGCCACAAATTAAAGCAGATTAAAGAAAAGTAAAAAACAAACAAAACAAAAGTTAGACGCAATAACAGAATAAAGAGGACAAGTTCAAAAAAAAATGACTCATCA
>CAJVYN010000238.1 GCA_913009355.1 uncultured bacterium
TGTTCAGATAAATAAGAGTGATTGGCTATAAAATCGAAGCTGACTATAGCGTAATAAGGATGCCCTCAAAGCAATTATTTTGAGGCAAAGAAAATTTTATTACTTGACTTTGAGCTCTTCATAGGTGTCTAAAAAAAGAAGAGACAGGATAACAGGATAAAAAAGATAAATGCAAAAAGAAATAATTCATCCAGACAATCCTGTAATCCTGTCAAAAAACTCTCTGCGTTTTTTTCTTTCCTAAGCGCTATCCGCTATACGCTGTACGCTAACTTTTTTGTTCCTTTGTCACTCTTCTGTCTCCTGTCTTTCAATTTCAATCATTTGCGCAGGTACTCGAAAAAAAGTCCTCAAAAAGCGGTTGATTTTACAATTTTTGCCTCAAAAGACATGCATTTTCCATCATTTTTGCAAATTTTTACGAACTTTTACCCCACTTTTCGAGTTTACCTGCGCTTACGATTGAAAATAATACCGAAGGTGAGCGGGACGCAGGAATTGATTTGGCCGGCGGTGAACCTTTGGTATTGACTATTAGCTATTGATAATTGATAATTAAGCTGGAAGCCAGAATCAGGTTTAATGGGGTTTGGGAGCCGAATACTATGATTGAGACGATGGGAGCGAAAGCTATACAGGCCGTCAGTAACATAGGGCGGTTTGCCAGGTTTGTTTCGGACGTAACAGCTGCCTCTGCCCGCAGTTGCGTCAGGAGCAGCACATATCCGCTCATATGGGCACAAATGAACATTATCGGCGTTCGCAGTGTCCCCGTTATAATGATAACCGGGGCATTCGTGGGAATGACGTTAGCGATTCAGGCATACGACCAATTAGCAGGTATGGGTTTGGAAGAGCACTTAGGTGTTTTAATTAACGTCTCGGTTGTGAAGGAATTAGGGCCGGTACTGGCAGCGATTATGTTAGCCGGCCGGGTCGGCGGGGCTTTGACCGCTGAATTGGGAACTATGAATGTTACCGAACAGATTGATGCCATCAGGAGTATGGGCACCGACCCGATACGGCATCTGGTTGCACCGCGGGTTTTGGCATGCCTGCTGCTCACGCCATTTTTAATTATCTACGCTGATTTGATGGGTATCATAGGCGGCTATTTCGTGAGCGTTATTCAGTTGGGAATTAACGCCCGGGCGTACTGGAGCCTTAGCGCCAATGGTGTGGAACTGTGGGATGTAGCTATCGGGGTTATAAAGGGGATTTTCTTCGGAGCAGCTATCGCAGCTATCAGCTGTTACAAGGGCTTTACGTGCAGGGAAGGTGCGCACGGCGTAGGACAGGCATGTACAGAGGCGTTCGTGGCCAGCTTCATCTCCATCCTGGCACTGGATTTTGCGCTGGCAGTGATTTTCAAAGCGATTTACAATACATTCTGGTCAATCAAAAGCCTGGTTTAAAAATAGCGTTTAGCGTATAAGGAATAGCGAAAAGTGAAGAAGGACAAAGGGAATAATCAGGCGGAGGGGACGATTTCCGACGGTGTGATTGCTCTTAAAAACCTTACGAAAGAATTCGGGGACAATGTCGTTCTGGATAATATTTCTCTGGCGATAGAAAAAGGCAAAACCACTGTCATAATCGGCCCAAGCGGATGCGGTAAGACCGTTTTGATAAAACATCTGATAGTACTGCTGCGGCCAAGCGCGGGCGAGGTCTATTTTGAAAAACGCAGAATCGATAATCTAAGCGAAAGCGAGTTAAATAAAATACGCACGCATTACGGCTTTCTTTTCCAGGGGGGTGCGTTGTTTGACAGTCTCAGCGTTGCTGAAAATATAATGTTTCCGATAAAACAGCACTACAGGATAACCGACCACAGCGGGGTCGAGGAACTTGTAAAAACCAAACTGGCAATGGTTGGCCTTGACGGTTTTCAAAAATTCTATCCCGCCAGTCTTTCCGGCGGTCAGCGAAAAAGGGTTGCGCTGGCAAGAGCTATTGCACTAAATCCGGATGTGATTCTTTACGATGAGCCGACAACGGGACTGGACCCTATTCGTGCGGATATAATCAACGAGCTTATCCTGAAACTGCAAAAAGGGCTTGGTCTGACAAGTGTTGTGGTTACTCACGATATGACAAGCGCCTACAAAATAGCGGACCGTATCATTATGCTGCATAACGGCAAAATTATTGCCGACGGCAATGCCGAACATATTCGCAACCACCCCCACCCTACCGTTCAACAGTTCATCAACGGACAGGTCAGTGAAGACGACCTTGCAGTCCTGCGGATGAGCGGAAGTATTCCACAGGCCCAATTCCTGCCTCGTGATTTCGAGGAATAACAAAAAAGCGATGAACGAAATAGGCAGACAAGTTACGGCTGATTTAGCCAAAATCGTCAGGGGAGATGTTTTTACTGATATATTGCACAGGGTCGCCTACAGCAGCGACGCCGGCATTTACAGAATAGTTCCCGAATGTATCGTCGTCCCGCGTAATACCGGAGACATAGCCGCCGTTGTCAAATACGCTGCCGCCAAAGGCATACCAACAGCTGCCCGTGGAGCAGGAAGCGGAGTGGCTGGCGAATCGCTGTGCAGCGGCATAGTCTTCGATATGACCCGCTATATGAACAGGATTATCAGCGTGAATAATGACGGAACGGCTGCGGTTTGCCAGCCCGGCGTAGTATTAGACGATTTGAATAACCGCCTGGCTGAATACGGCAGGAAAATCGGGCCTGACCCATCCAGCAGTAACAGGGCAACAGTAGGCGGCTGTGTTGCCAACAACGCCGGCGGAGCTCATTCTCTTGCGTTTGGTTATATCGCCGACTATGTAGAAAGCATTGAAGCGGTACTGGCTGACGGCAGCGTGGTTGAATTCAAAAATGATTTTGACCCGACGGATACAGATGACGATAGAGCCGCTTCAATTGCAAAGCAGTGTCTGGACGTTCTTTCGGACAGTGAGGCGGTTATCGCCAAGGCAGCGTCTAAAGCCGGGCAAAATCGAAGCGGTTATTGCATAGCAGATATTTGCCATAACGGCAAAATCGATTTGGCACGGCTGTTAGCAGGTTCGGAAGGAACGCTCGCTATTTTTACGAAAATCACACTCAGGACAGTTGCTGCACCACCGGCAAAGGCCCTGTTGCAGCTTGAGTTCGATTCACTTGAAAGAATGGCAGAGGCTGTGCCGATTATTGTTGACAGTGGTGCCTCGGCGTGTGAGCTGATGGATAAGACTTTGATTGATATGGCATTTGAGGCTTTGCCAGAATATCGTGATGTTTTGCCTGCCGACGCTGCTGCGGTTCTTTTAGTTGAACAGGTTGGTCAAACTCAAGAGCTGGCAAGAGAAAAAATCGAAAATACCGATTCAGCAGTCGGTGCGATGGCTTCCGGGCGGAGGATTATCTTTGACCCTGAGCAGTTCGGAAGAGCGTCGTGTAGGGAAAGAATGTAGATCTCGGTGGTCGCCGGATCATTA
>CAJVYN010000239.1 GCA_913009355.1 uncultured bacterium
CTATGAGATTTAGTTCCTATACAGCCTGACTTGCGGAGACCTGCCAATCGCGGCAGCAGGCAAACAAGCACAATAATCATACAGGTTCTGGCCATCTTTATCGTCATAGCGGTTTGCACACAATCGCTGCCGTACTGAGCGGCTGCGGTCTTGACTAAGCCGGTTTGAGGCAGCGTGGTAGCGCATAAAAGCGCATAGTTATCGACACTCATACCGATATATTTCTGCAGCAGCGGATACGAGACTACTCCGACAAGCCCCCATACCGTAATAACCAGCAGACTGGTACCGGTATGCTCGGACTCGGCCTCGACGGCGGGAGTGGCAAAAGCAATGGCAGAGGCCCCGCAAATCGCAGTACCGGTTGATATTAACAAACCGGTTTTGGTCGAAACGGATAGTTTGCTGCACAATAAATAGTTGAGTCCGAAAATAATGATTACGCCTATTATGATTTGCAGCCAGGTGGTAGGGGGATTACATTCAACTGGTGAAACTTAAGGTTTACACCGTAAACCACAATCCCGATGGGGATAAGCACTTTTGCGATGAAAGCAAACCCCTTGTCGAGGAAATCGCGTTTGCCGATGAAGAATCTGGCAATTATTCCAAGGACGATTCCTGCAACTAAAGGGTCCAAGGCCTTGTTAAATCCGGCGATATAGAAGGCCGCATAGCCTATAAGCACGGCTACTACAGCCCCTGGAATAACATACCGTATTTTTCTGATAGTCATTATTTGTCCCTGCTACATAACTAAATATTTGTTCTCATCCAGTCGCTAATCGGCGTTTTAGGGTCGTCAAATACCCAGGGTATCTCTGGTTTTGACGCTCGAAAAAACCGGCATCGCATTTGAAACAGGCCCCTAAGGGGCAGGCAGAAGTGAAAAATAGGTATGCACCCGTGATGGGATGAAATCGGCAGGTAATTCTGACCTGCCGTGTAATCTCAAAAACATTTAGCGCTCAACCGAAGCTGACTTGGCGGCTATATGTTAACCAGCTTTTTAAGTCCCTTGCTGGATGTAAAACGGTATTGGTCCGCCCCTTCCAATAGCACATCATTGTTATCTACAGCTATTTTAATATCCTGCTCAGGGTCCCTTTGACGAATTATGTTAGCTAACAGAAAGGCTTTCTCAAGCCCGTCGCCGGTCTTGTAATTTGCCACTTCATCGGGGCCGGCTATGCGTTTGCCGTCATAAATCGAGACATTTTTCATCTGTTCAAGCCACACATATACATCTTCAATAGACATAGAATCTGTCATCTGAATAGAGACCGGATTGCGCTCTACCGCTGCCTTGATAAACGGGGCCCAATCGCAGCTTTCCATATCCCTGTATGCATAAAACGCCAAATCAGCAGTAGTATTATCGCCGCGCACGCTCTGCATATATTCAATTATCTGCTCTCTACTCTGGTTTACTGATAATGTAATGGGGTTATTCGGCACATAATTTTTATCCGGCGAAGGCAGCTTCGCCTCTGTATGTACAAACTTCGCCAGACTCTTAACAAACTGCTGAACGTCAGGGACAAAAGGTTTAAGATAGTTTTTCATTGCTTCGGCGCCGCGGTCTGTCCGTATATCAATCTTTTCATAGTCAATAAAACTTTTAAGCTGCTCACAGCATATTCTATCAGACAACTTATACGGCGAATAATCCTCATCCGAAACTTCGACAAGCAGCTTGCCAAAGGTCTCATCAGCAATACGAAAATTACTGCCGTGCTCGTAATGAAAAAGTACCTCGGCTTTTATATATTTCTTTTGTCCGCGGTGCTCACGGCAGAACTGAAAGTGTTTTTGGTATTCGCTGTGACTGCGAAGAAAATTCGCAAGAATCAACGAATTAATATCGGCTGAAAGATACTGACCGAGCCGTTGTGAAAAATGTGTGTACGCCTTTTTACTCATCGTAGCACGGCCATACATACAATGCACATAGCCGGACGAGTGGGCCAGGATTGTAACGTTTTCATTTCGCAGTGCCCGCTGGGCCTTGTCGGAAATAGTGGTGCCGTTAAACCACATTGTTTTCGTAACGAGTCTTCTATTGTTGGTCAGAACCCCGTCCTGAATATCGATGAAATTCTGCGAGTGAAGAGGGGTAAGTATCATATAAATATCTTCCAGCGGTATCTGGCAGACGATAAAAGCCGCAGCGGCGTACAGTGCTGAAAGCGATACGCATTCGCCGGCTGCCGTTTCATAGCCGTCTTTGAGACGAAAAGCGTTCATAGCCTCGATAGTTTCTGTCTTCCAGTACGGAATGATGTCGCTATCATATTTATCCAGGCCGAAATGCCTGCGAATATCCACGTCAAAATAATACTTATCGCCCTGATAGCCGAACAGGGCATTGCTTTTAGCGATATCATCGGGTGAGATGAATTTGGCAAAGCGATTAAGCTCTTTAGTCCTGCTGGTAAGGCCCCAGGTTTCAAGGTCGAGATTGAACTCAAACTCATCTATTATAAATTGTTTGAGCCGCATCAATTTTTTGTAGCTGCTCTTGCCTGCAAGCTTTTTGAAGCAGTCCAATTCTCGCCATTGCCAAATAATCGGGCTCATAATATTAGCTAAAACCAGGCTGAACATCAGCTCGCCAAATACAAAGATTTCCATATCTGAAAGCGTTATTGCAGAACTGTATTTTTCTATTTGCTCTGAATTCATTTTCTGCTGTATCACCCCAATTACTGTTCGGCTGAAGCTAACCGGTGTATTTTAGGCTTTTAGCCTGCAAATTGCAAAGCTCAAATTGCCCGCTTGTTGTGCCCCGGATTCCCATTTTTTTTCTTTGCTGTCAGCCTGCAATTGAACATAATGCTGCTATATGAAAAAGAAGATAATAATTAGCCTCCTACCCATATTGCTCGTTGCTGTCACATGGCATGCCTTCTTCTCCCTTGGACGTGTCGATCAGTCACAGTTGGAGCACAACAAACATAATGACTGGCCCCCTGGAAGTGTTGGGCAAGTATTCACTTATGACAGCTTATGACATAAAAAAACTTTATTTGTTACACGCCTGGTGTAAACGGCGGAGCAAAAGTGTCCCACCTGGCGAGCGGTTGAAAATTGTACCACTGTAACCAAAAACCTGTGATAATTGACGGTAAAACGTTATTAAAAGAGTTTTACAGTCGTTATTACAGGAGATTACAGGAGTGTACAAAGACATGGATCAATGGATAGAATTAAGGCGTAAAATCCGCAATCAAGAGGTTTCTTTGCGTCAACTGGAGCGTGAAACCGGCATTCACAGAAAAACTTTACGTAATACCAATTGTGCTTAATAATTGCGTTCGGCAGACTGATTTAATAATCTCAGGATCAAGAGCGGCTTTTTGCCAGGATTCTATCGCAGCAAAACGCAAATCGTCGTAATCAGCATAAGTACGATTAGACCAATAATGGCTTCGCAAATAATGCCAGAGATTCT
>CAJVYN010000240.1 GCA_913009355.1 uncultured bacterium
CAGAGCTGTTTACTGCCGCAGCAAAGGTGAATTGGCCGTCTGCGGTTATCGTAAGGTCGCCCCCTCCGTTGTTCTGCAGCACAAGAGTGCCGTTGAGCCCGGTTACCGTTCCTCCTACCGTGTAGGTGTTGTCCGAGCATGTAACAGCAACATTTGTTATATCCGCTCCGGATATCGTCCCACTGCCGTTGGTGATCGTGCAGGTCTGACCCGAGGGCTGTGTCCTGACCGTTACCGAATAGGCAGAGCTGTTTACTGCCGCAGCAAAGGTGAATTGGCCGTCTGCGGTTATCGTAAGGTCGCCCCCTCCGTTGTTCTGCAGCACAAGAGTGCCGTTGAGCCCGGTTACCGTTCCTCCTACCGTGTAGGTTGGTTGCACGTCAATCTTTCCCCACCAGGTCCCCCACCGGTCATCATCCGGAGTGCCTCCTGGCACAGGCATAGCGGCATATTCCTGAATTGTCCAGAATGAAGTGTCATTAGATGGGTCAACCACAGTGGCGCTGTAATCGCCCCATCTGATATCGCCGCTGCCAAAATCCTTGCTGTAACTTGCCTCTCCAGTTTTCAGCACAGTTATCTGACTCATTGCACCTAACGTATCGTTTGTAGAGCGGGAGACAAAGGCTGCCTCTATATATCTTGCTGCATCGGATCGTGAAAAGCCGATAATCGCAGCATCATTTTTATTTACAGCAATACCTGGGAAAAAGAGATGTCCGCCTGCCCCGGGCTCTATAACTCCTGACTGCAATATCGGGTCTCCGGTTGAATCAAACAAAGCAGGGGCGACCTGATACCAGAATATTGCGGTTCTATCAGCCGTTCCCGAGGCAGGTAATCCGCCGGTATGAGTAAACCAGAGCGTGTTGTTGCGAAATACGGCATTAAGGATTCGCGGGCCATCGGTGTCGATAAGGTTCGTTGTTCCGTTTTGGGTTGCCTTAATCTGAGCCCCATTGTAGTTATTAACAGCATAAAACAGTCCCGACCCGGAGAATGGACCATTTGAATCAGGCACAACCGACCATACGAGAGAAGAAGCAGTGCCGGTTATCTCTGAAAGCCGTATTAATTGCTTGCCGCTACTACTCCATCCGTTGTCAGCAATATACAGATTCGGCTCCCCTGAATCGAATGTCACTGCAGGGGTAAGGGTAAGACCGCCACCGGAGCCTGTATCATCAAAACCCGTCGGAAATTCTGTATATGTCACCGGGCCGCCGGCAATAGCAGTAGATTTATCTAAAACCCACATCTTTGAACCAACAAAATTGCTGCCTGACACGCTAAACATATTGACAGTGATGGCAATCCATTTGGAATTTATGCCCACCCTCGGATAGTCCGCCCAATTAATGCCGCTTGTGTCTGCCGGAATTGAGTAAAAGTTCCAGGTTCCCGTCGGGTCACCTGTTTGACTGATTGCAAACAATATCTTGGAATTGGCGCTTCCACCGTCAGAACCTGATATAACTATCCAGCGGCCGCTGAGCGAATCATATATAGTAATCGGATCGAAGGGTGAACTTGACACTAAACTCCAGAATATTTTTGACGAAACTGTGCTGACAGCATTGCCTGATTTATTTTGTATCCTGACCTGAGAATTCAGCATAGTCATAAGATGATTCGGCCCAGCAGCCCCCATCGTGTCGGGAGGTATAGCTGTATTGTTGTCCGGCAATGCCTGAAAATTTGAACCAAGCTCAAAAGATGGAAAGGCTGGAGACGGAGCGGTCTCTGCCGGACTCTGTGTGAAAAAAGGCGGTATGTATCCTTCCTGCGGAGCGCCAATCTCTTTTTCCGGCGGCGCCGGCATAAACGGTATAACACGATGTTCCTGATCTTCAGCAGAATACGGTCTTAGCGCCTGCTGCTGAAGCATCTCGCTCCAGGAAACGGCTGCAGCCGATTCAATAGTGGAAAGTTCCCCAGTTACTTGTGCTTTTGCAGCTTGCGAGCCTCCAAACAACATAAAAAATATAAATAATAGATAAAAACCCCATCTCCTCATAACAACCCTCCTTTAAGATTTGATAATATTAATAATTGAAACTTAACTCTCCCTTTGCCATAATCAAGCCGGCCGTAAAACCCTTATCCCGGTTTAATGTTTCGTCAATTTTTGTTTTTCTTCCGATGTCTAATCTCAACCGGCTTCGGTCCCGGCAAGGGTCTATGAATTGCCCTTTGTCTTTGAAGGATCACTTTTTTTAAGAGATTGCCGTTTTTATCATAGATAGTTTTTATAAGCTCACAGGTGGTATCTCCAATAGCATTGGTATGGCAACGCCGTTCTATCTTACTTGTGGTGCCCGGAATGGTCTTTTGTTTTATCGGAATAATGCTTATTATCCGCCCCTGTTTGTCGTAGGTTATCCTTGCAGGATACCATTTTATACCGCTTTTAGTTTTCCTGCTGAGCCATTGTATCTCGCCTGTTTTACCATCAACTTTTTCCATGTTTACGCTTGCAGGCAAGGTCTGTTCTGTTTCTCCATGAACAACTTCAGAATGTCTGATTTCACGCTTGCAGCCAGTCATAATCAACCCTGAGAGCACAAGCAAAAAGAGAGCAAGAGCCATTCTCATAGAATGCGGTCCCCACACTGCATATATGAATAAAACCTCCTCAGCATTTTCTTGAGGGTGTGCTGAACTCAGTTGAAATGTGATCTACCGGCTCCATAGATGGTTAAGATATTAACCATTTGGAAGCAAACAAATTTTATAAGGAGGAGCCACATATGAAAAGAATACTACAAATTGGCAAGGATGTCAAAAAATCAGGCCTCCCCGTTTCGGGACTCTTTAACCACAAAAAAAAGAAAATTATTCTGCCGCAGACTCACATAGACTAAAAACTTCAACTATCCGCAGATATCCGCAGATTGGCACGGATTGATCTTCCCTCCGGCTCCGCCACCGGTAATCTAATGCAGGGAATAGATTATTACTATTATATTCGCTCACTTCCGCTCGCTATCCATTTAAATGACTTTTATATTTCTATCTGCGTTTTTCTGTGTAAATCCGCGGCTGAAAAATCTTTTTTGCCACAGACTTTCACAGACTTTTTTAAAGATTCTTTCTTTTTATTTTAAAACCACAATTTTCTCTTTAGTCTGTGTCCGTCCGTGGCTAAGTATGTCTTTAAGTCTTGCCTTCAGCTTTAAGTCTTCAGCCTTTTCTTAATCCGTGTAAATCCGCGGCTGAAAAGTCTTTTCTTTCTTTGCCACTGAACCATTGAGGTTGCCGGCATTTATTATTCCACACCATTTCCTGAAGAGCCGATTATTTTAATATGAATGGCTCCTCAAAGAAAATTGGTCTAAGGAAATAGCGCCGGATGTTTAAGACCTTCCGTTTCTTTATATCCCACCATGAGGTTCATGTTCTGGATTGCCTGGCCTGCAGCCCCCTTGACGAGGTTGTCGATAACGGT
>CAJVYN010000241.1 GCA_913009355.1 uncultured bacterium
AACAGTAGGATGTAAACGACAATTCACAGCAGACAGGAGAGGGAAAACATAAGCATAAACACTGCAGAAAAGACGGTACAAAACTCACTGTCACCGACTACCACGACGGGGACATAGATCGAAATTTTAGCGGCAGTATAAAGAAATTTAAGGGTATGAACTGGAACAAAACAGTCATCAAAGACAATTAAATCAGGATTGAATGTTTCAATGATGTCCAGGGCATAGGAAAGGTCATCAGCCACAAATATTTCCTGGCCGACCTGCCGAGCTAATTGTTGAACTTCCGCCTCCTTGCTTACCACAACAATTCTGTGTAAAATCATTTCTAATCCCCCACTGTGTTGCTTTTTTCATTATCACAAACATCCTATAAGTCGGCAGATAACAGTGGTGACTTTAGTTTTTTATGGGACCAGCCAATAATATCGCCGATTTGTTAACCTCGAAGATGAATTAATCTTCGGCGCTTTCAAAACCATTTTCAATTAACATTTCCATTAGAGCGTCCAGCTTGTTATTATTGTTTCGGTGGGCCATCTTGCTTTCTCCTTAAATAAAGTTCTCGAAACACTACTGTCCGGTTATAACTTGAATAGCATCAACTGGTTATAAGAATCACTACTATCAGTTTTGTAGCCAGCTTCCATAAGTACTTGTAAAATAGACACTTTCTCGAATAAGGTTACGCTCAGAATCTGTAGAATTGTGTAAAGATTCAAATCCAGATTCAATTCCTTTTTGATTATCGCTACCAACACATAAACCGATATCGCAATCCATATCTGAGTCTTCACAGCATTCTCGGATGTGCCAAAAAAGGCTTTGATGCGCAGGTGCTGTTTGATCCATTTGAAGAACAGTTCCACCTGCCAGCGGCATTTGTAAAGCTGTGCGATTGTTATCGCCGGCAGTGTAAAACAGTTGGTCAAAAACACCAGGTTCTGTCCTGTTTCTTTGTCCACATAGTGGATACGCCGAAGTTTTTCGGGATAATCTTTCGATGGATAAAAACCGGTCAACACAATTGTCTGATCGCACCGCAGACCAGTCGATTTGTCTATTGGGTAAGAATACAATCGGCGAAATTGAAAGTTTCCTTTTGCCCGCGTTACAAAGAATGCCAGGCACTGATGAAATATGTAAAGACGGCCAAAGTCGAGGTAGCCGCGATCCATGATATAAAATGCTCCTGCTTCTGGAATGATGTCGTCGAGGATATTGACATCGTGCACGAGAGCCTCTGTAATGCGTATAAACGTAGGAATACTGCCGCGTAAGTCTAAAAGAGTATGAAGTTTTACTCCTGCTTTGTGCTTGCGAAACTTTGCCCATGGAAATAGCGAGAGGCATAGATCTATCGTTGTTGAATCGAGAGCGTAAACTGTCTGATCTAACTCTACTCCAAACTCTTCTTCGATGTAAAGCCCTCTGGCAATATGAATCAACACCTGGGCAAAGTCGCCGTAAATCCGCCAATCTCTGTCCTCGTTTGCGTCGGCCAGTGTTGACTTTGAAATTCCGCCGCGAATTCCCATATGATAAAGTTTGGATTGCATTGCACGCAAACATGCTTCGACATCTCGGAGACTTTCGCGATAAGTTAGCTGAGCAAATGCCATACACAGGAACTGATCCATGCATGAAAACTTTTGAACCTTGTAATTTCCGCGATATCGTTTGACGCATTTTCTGAACTCTGGTAGCGGAAGAAAATCCATTATTTGTGAAAAGACTGTTCGTCCGGTATTCATCGGCTATTCCCCTGATACTTTTCAAATTGAAATAGCCTGAGTCTAAAAGTGATTTCAAATCGATTACAGTCATTTTTGCTTATAACCCAATGTTATTCAAATTGTTATGGTGTTTTATAAATCAAACAACCGGACAGTAGTGTTCTCGAAACCTTTATAGGAGAACGGGACGATCCCACTTTTTCAAGCGAAATTTCGCATGTGGCTGGGTTCCGGCTCGCTACGCTCGCCTCCACCGGGACAAATGCGGTGGTTAACGCCAATTTACAGAAACATATTTTATAATACTCCCCAAAAACTGGGCGCATAATTAAGGTGGATTTGTCGCCTGAGACGATAAAAGTTTCAGGAGACAAATTTATGAAAAACAAAAGACGTAATCACAGTGCTCAATTTAAGGCAAAAGTCGCACTCGCGGCGGCTAAAGGCGATAAAACGATAGCTGAACTGGCCAGTCAATATGATGTGCATCCAAATCAGATCGCTAAATGGAAAAAACAATTAATCGAATCGCTGCCGGAGATGTTTTCTCGCTCTCGGCACAAAGAAAAGCAAAAGCAGGATGACATAACAGAATATTTATATCAGCAGATAGGCCAGTTAAAAGTTGAACTTGACTGGCTCAAAAAAAAATCTGGACTTGGCACTTGAACAAAAACGAAAAGCAATTGAGCCCGGCCATAAGAAGATAACAATTTACAGACAATGTGAATTACTCTCTCTTAGCCGAAGCAGTTTGTATTATAAATCTAAAAGCCAAACAGAATATAATGAGCAGTTAATGAAGCTGATAGACAAACAATACATCGAGACACCGTTTTACGGTATCGACAAGATGACCAAATGGCTGCATCTTAAGAAGCATTATGTCAATCATAAGAGAGTTCGGCGATTGATGCGACAAATGGGCTTAGAAGCGGTTTATCCGCGTCGAAAGCGTGGTTTGAGCATGCCAGACAAGCAACATGAAATATATCCTTACCTGCTCAGAGGCATACAAATAACCAGGCCGGATCAGGTATGGTCGGCAGATATAACATACATTCGTATGTATCGCGGCTGGCTTTATCTTGTGGCAGTGATGGATTGGTTCAGCCGTTATGTTCTAAGCTGGGAAGTATCGGTAACGTTGGATGCTGATTTTTGTGTTTCGGCTTTGAAAAAGGCTCTGGGTTTTGGCAAGCCTGATATTTTCAATACGGATCAGGGCAGCCAGTTTACATCGACAGATTTTACGCAGGTATTGCTGGATGCAGGTATTCAAATCAGCATGGACGGCAAAGGCCGGGTGTTTGATAATATTTTCGTGGAGCGATTGTGGCGAACGGTAAAAGTCGAAGAAGTTTATTTGCGGGACTATCAAACAGTGGCTGAGGCAAAGTATTACCTTAGCCGGTATTTTGTATTTTACAATGATCAGCGATTGCACCAGGCATTGGGCTACCGCAGCCCAGCCGAGGTGTATGGCGTCGCCGTTGGCACTCCGGTCGCCCTTCGGGCTCCCTCCGTTCCAACGGCCTTAATAAACGGCGATGAGTCCACCTTAAAACAACCGTAACCGGTCAGTTATGGGTGGGAAGAGGCTGGTTTTTGGTACGTTTTTTTGTGAAATTCAAGTCTAATACAGATAATTTCCGATAATACCTCAGCCTGACAAGGTAAATCGAACAAATCGGATAA
>CAJVYN010000242.1 GCA_913009355.1 uncultured bacterium
TCTTTTACCAATCTCATATTGCACGATAACTTTTGTCCGCACATCTTTAGCAATCCAGCACCACTGATCCCCATTTAAACAGGAAATATAATCATTTTCTTCTAAGTTCTTCTCTTTTTTATATACAAAGCTCCACATTTCATCTAATTGGAGTTCTTCAACATGCATTTCGCTAATAAAAAAATTAGGTAATAGTTCAGCGGGTTTAGGGCTGATTCACCTATATTAAATGGATTGCTCAAGCAAAGAGGGAGCAGGAAACGACTTTCGATAAGCGATTATGGTCGAGACAAGGAATTCAAGAGCATTCCGCTTGTTAAGCCAACATGTTCTGGTTGCCGTCAGCAAACGTGATGTCAGTACGGCACCGGCATCGCTTCTATTTCCAAAGCATATTTTTCGCCACTGAACCGCCGGTCTTATCCCTCGTTCCGAAAAGTTGTTGGTTGGATCAACACCTTCATGAAAAATAAAAGTGAAAAGATGTTTGTCCAGCTTAAGCAGTTTAGTAGCAAACACTTTAACGCACCTTTGTTCCGAGTCCTGGCCGGCTTGTAAGCATCTCTTTATCTTGTAACGAATATGCTTCGATTTCTCTATGAGCTGACTGCGATTAAGATCTCCTTCTTTGAAACGGTACCATAATGCCATGAGCCTCTTTCTCAGGTTCTCCATCTTTTCGGCAAATGCTATTACCTCGCCACATTCAATTTTCTCACCTATTTTCTTTATTCCTTCGAAATTCCTTTTCAAATGAGCCCAACATATCTGTAATTTCCCTTTGTGGTATTTTGGGTAGGCACCCCATCGGTCTACACACAATATCCCTTTATATATTTCTCCCAATATTTCTTTCAGTACCACCGAAGCTCTGCTTTTAGCAACGTGAAAATACATAAAACCGCCGGCGACAAATATCCATAACCATCGCTTATGCCATCCTGTTTCATCTGCTCCGATTACCGCCTCTTTCGGCAACGCTTCCTTTAATTCTTTATCCATCGGCTGCAGCGCCTCAGATGTCTGTTCCAACAGATTCTGTATTGATCCCAATGCCAATCGTACGCCAAGAAGTGTTTCAAAACACTCTTTCACCATTCGACGAGAAACATGAAGAACAGCCGTGAAATAACCAACCATGGCCGTTAGTCTCGGTCCGAAGTTCGACATTGCTACTTCAGGTGGTAAGGAGCCTCGGTGAGCTTCTCCGCATTTTCCACAAAGAGTGAAAACCTGGTATTCGGTTACCTCAGGCTCTATCGGCGGTATTTCTACGCACTGCCACCGCAGCGGTTCTCCCAACACATTGTTCTTCTTACATCCACAGAACCACTTGCAACTCTCGCACACTTCTGCATAGCAATCAATGACTTCTTTTACTTCTTCGACCGGTATCAATTGCCGATTGCTTCCTTTATGACCAGGTTGACCGCCGGGCTTTCGACCGCTTTTCTTTTTATCACTGTTTTGCTTTCTTTGCTCTCTCTGCCGTGGGTTGTCGGTCGATGGTGGTTTCGACGAGTTTTGAGAATCGATTTCAAGCCTGGCAATTCTTTCTTTGAGTTCTTTGGTCTCTTTATCGTATTCCAGCAATTTCTCTACCGTGGGCTCTTTCCCTGAATCATAGAGCACTTCGGCTTGCTTTTTATCCATGTTGCAGGGTCTCCCGAAAGCTCCTGGACAATGGGTAGCCCAAAACCGTTTTAAGCGATCTATTAACCTTGTGGGTATGATCATTCTTCCCGCGCCCGGTAGTGCAGCCAATATCAATCCAATTAGCGGCTCGATAACAACTACCCGTGAACCCTCTATCGCCGTCGATAAAAGTCTCGAGATAATACAAAGGGTGATTATACATGCATCGCCAGTCAACAGGAAGCACCCTGGCTATTTTTCCCAATAGGTGAGAAGCGAGAAATCTTACATGAACCCAGGGTAATATCAGATACCTGCTGTTATAGGCAATAAGATGAAGGTTCTTTTTACGGATCTCAGGATCCCATCCTATAAACCTGTCCCGGCAGCCAATATGACGTGGTGCCGAAGACCAGCTCATACAGGCTATCGGCCTGTCTTTTGAAAACACGATATACTTGAGATGCTCGCCAACCGGATGGCAATAGCCCAGGTAATGGTACTGCTCTATAAGGCTATTGACCGTTTTTTCGAGCGGTGTTCGCCGCACCTGCCTTATTTCAAGTGGTAGGATTTCTGATAAGCTTCTATTTATCGGCGTTTGATCTATGTCTACCTTTCCAGGGCTCTTCCTGTTTACAAGGGGGTTGTCCGGATTCCTTTTCTTTGCCGGTAGTTTGATATATCCAGCTTCTTGAAGACGAAGCATGAGACTTCGGCATACCATGTCGCGCAAGGCGCCGTTTGGTTGCACCCAATCCCAGGCTATGCAGAGCTTTCTTGATAAAGCCCACCGGCTTACACCGGGATTCTCAGCAATCAGATTCCTAATGAATTTTATATCGTCTATTGTTAAGATTTTGCCTCTATAGCTGAAAGACGGCTGCATGAACTATTGCATATCATATATTTAATAGGAACGCAAGTCTTTATCGAAAATAAATCACAAAAAAACCCCAAAAAGGGCTGAACTATTACGAATAATCCTTGCATTCTGCTGGGCACATCAGAGACGTGACTTCATAAATCTTGCCAATTCTTATCCTGAGTTAGAAGATTGGGCCTTTGAGTGGGTAGAGCTTATTCGCAATCTATATCACTTAAACGACATTAGAGTTTCTAACCTGGGCGATCCGGAGGCTTTTAAGGAAAGCGATGAGAAACTAAGAGAAGCTCTACGTGATATGGAAGAAAGAATAGAAAGAGAGCTTAGCCAAAAGAAAAAGGATGCAGAATGTGAGGCGATCCTTAAAAGCATGAAAAACCACTGGGAAGGATTAACAGTTTTTGTAGATTACCCGGAAGTTCCCATGGATAATAACCTGGCGGAAAGGGTATTCAGAGGGCCGGTAGTGGGGAGGAAGAACTTTTATGGTTCAGGAGCTGTTTGGAGTGGGTATTTTGCAGCAGCCATGTTCTCCATTTTCCAAACCTTAGAATTGTCGGGACTGAATCAGTATTTATGGTTAACAGAATATTTGGAGGCATGTGCCGGAAATGGCGCAAAACCGCCTGATAACATATCCCGGTTTTTACCATGGAAAATGTCTAAAGAAAGACTAAGATATTTTTCTAAGAAACCTGAGATTAAGGACAGTTCTTGAAAAAAAATGTAAGTGGAATGCGATACTGTGGTAGAGATTTTAAAGAGGCAGAGATAAATCTAATTAGAGATATCATCAATTCAGACCCAAAGTTGAACCGTCAAAAGATTTCAAAATTAGTTTGTGAGAATCTAAATTGGTATAAGCTGGATGGTGGTCTTAAAGATATGAGCTGCCGTGTGGCTTTGCTTC
>CAJVYN010000243.1 GCA_913009355.1 uncultured bacterium
TCGTTGCTACTACCAACCCCGGCAAAGTCGCTGAGCTAAGGGCTATGCTCGATGCAAATATAGAGTGGCTGGGGCTGTCAGACTTTGACGAAATTGCTGAGGTTGAAGAGGACGGCTCAACCTTTGCTGAAAACGCACGCAAAAAGGCAATCGGCTATGCCAAACAAACCGGCCTGTGGACAATCGCCGACGACTCCGGACTTCTAATCGATGCTCTCGACGGAGCGCCCGGCATAAAATCCGCACGATTCGCCGGTGCCCCCCCTAAAAAAAGTAACAGGACACTGCTCGACCATAAGAATATGGCAAAGGTACTGAAACTTTTGGAAACTGTGCCAGCCGAAAAAAGAACAGCAAGATTCGTCTGTTGCCTGTCTCTGGCAAGCCCGGAAGAAGTTCTAATCGAAACCGAAGGAACGCTGGAAGGTTTTATAGCGGACAGGCCAATAGGAAAAAATGGCTTCGGCTACGACCCGATTTTCTTCGTGCCGAGCCTGAACAAAACCACCGCTCAGCTAACCAGCGAAGAAAAAAACGCAATCTCACACCGCGGCATCGCAATCCGGGAATTAAAACCCTTGCTTGAACAGTTCTTAGAAAAACCCCCAGGATAAACCTGGGGGCTAAATAAATAGGGACTCTTCGCTCCGCTCAGAATAACAAAACCGTTTTTTCTTGACATTTCCATAGCCCGCCTGTATTTGTCCATTTCTGAATTTTATCGTGAAAACCGTCGATAGGTAATAAAGCCCCACGTAAAACGTGGGGCCAAATATGAAAGAACGAGTTTTATTTATGGCAAAATCGAGTTCCGATAAAAAAAATTTAGTAGTTGTCGAGTCACCTGCCAAGGTCAAAACGATAAACAAATATCTCGGGCCGGCCTTTGAAGTAAAGGCATCAATGGGCCACGTTCGCGACCTGCCCTCAAAAGGTCTCAACGTTGATATAGAAAACGATTTCGAGCCTACTTACGATATAATGCCCGGTAAAAAACGGGCGGTAATATCCTTAAAGGCGGCGGCGAAAAAATGTGATAAGCTTTTCCTGGCCACCGACCTCGACCGTGAGGGTGAAGCAATCGCCTGGCATCTGGCACAAATCCTCGGCGTGCCGGAGGAAAAAACCTATCGCGTGATTTTTAATGCTATAACCGGCACAGCTATAAAGCGTGCCTTTGCCGAGCCGGGCAAGCTCGATATGGATAAAGTGCTGGCTCAGCAGACCCGGCGAATCCTCGACAGAATAGTCGGGTATCAGATTTCTCCGCTGCTGTGGAAGAAAGTCGCCTGGGGACTGTCTGCGGGCCGGGTCCAGTCGGTCGCAGTCAAAATGATTGTGGAAAAAGAAAGACAAATCCGCCAATTCAAACCCGTTGAGTACTGGCTTATCCCAGCGGTGTTCACTACCGATTTACAGAGCGATTATCGCCAGGAGTGGTCGAGTTTTATCAGTTCAAAAACACAAAACGATAAATCCCCTACCATAGCAGAGCAAAACAAATGGCTGGCTGAGCATAATGCTTTTAAGGCTGAGCTACTTAAGATAGGCGATGAAAAATTCAAGGCAGTCAACAAAGCGCAAGCTGAGAAGGCATTCGGTGCGCTAAAGGATGCAGAGTTTAAGCTCGCTGATATACAAACCAAACGAACCATCTCTGGGCCGGCGGCGCCTTTTATTACTTCCACACTGCAGCAGGCCGCCGCCAATCGGTTGGGCTTTGCTGCAAAAAGAACTATGCGGGTGGCTCAGCAGTTATATGAGGGCATTGACTTAGGCTCGATGGGTTCTCTGGGACTTATTACCTATATGAGAACAGACAGCACACACCTTTCAGTTGAAGCTGTCAACGATGCACGTAATTATATCAGCAGGAATATCGGGCCTGATTACCTGCCCGCCAAAGCTAATATTTATACTTCGAAGAAAAACGCTCAACAGGCACATGAAGCTATCCGCACCACCGACCCTGACCTTACACCCCAGGAGATAAAGCAGTTTCTTACCGAGGAGCAATTCAAACTCTATAACCTGGTATGGCGGCGGTTTATAGCCTGCCAAATGACACCGGCTAAGTGGGATGTGACAAATCTGGATATCGCTGCGGAAACATCCGTCGGAACCTGCTGGTACAAAGCTGCCGGCCGGGTACTGGTCTTCGACGGCTTTACGAAAATATGGTCAACCACATCCTCAAACCAGCCGCAACTGCCCCCACTAACGCAGGGACAGAGGCTGTCGGCGGTGGATATAAAGACCGAACAGCATTTTACCAAACCGCTGGCACGATATACCGAAGGCTCGCTGGTAAAGGCCCTTGAAAAAGAAGGAATCGGGCGGCCAAGTACTTATGCTGCAATCATAAGCACTATCCAGGAACGTGGTTATGTTGAGCAGGCAGAGAAAAAGTTCTTCGCCACCGACCTTGGCGAGGTGGTTACCGACAAACTCAGCGAGTACTTCCCGAAAATAATGGACATCGCTTTCACCCGCTATATGGAAGAGCAATTAGATAAAATCGAAGAGCAGCATCTCGACTGGGTTGGCGTTTTGAAAGAGTTTTACGGCCCATTCAAGCAAAACCTCGATACAGCACAGGCGGAAATGAAACACGCCAAAGCTGAAGTTACTCCCAGCGAATATAAATGCCCCAAGTGCGGCAAGGATATGGTTTATAGATTCGGCAAAAATGGGAAATTTTTGAGCTGCTCAGCCTATCCGGATTGCAAATTTGCCTGCCCCTGTGACAGCGAGGGCAAAATGGTCGAAGCAAAACAGAGCGAACATAAATGCCCGAATTGTGGCAAACCGATGTTGCATAAGCATGGCCGATTCGGCGCATTCTTAGGCTGCTCGGATTATCCGAACTGCAAAACTATCCTCAATCTCGACAAGGACGGCAATGTTTTGCCGCCTAAGCCGCCGCCAGAGCCGACCGGAATAAAGTGTTACAAGTGCAAAGACGGCGAACTTGTAATCAGGCAGAGTAAAAAAGGACCATTTTTGGGCTGTAACAGATTTCCGAAGTGCCGAACCATAGTCAGCCATAAACAACTGGAACATCTAAAGAAATTGCAGTCAGACGGTCAATGGCCGCCGAAAACAATCGAAGAAGCCGACCAACTTCTCGGAAGAAAAAAAGCTAAAAAAAGGGTTAAGAAGTAAGGGGTAAGAAGGCAGGAGTCAGAAGTTAAAATTGGCCATATCGGGGCATCTGAATCGTAAAAGAGTCAATCTATACCGGTAAGCCAGTAATCGGCAAAGGTGGCAAGGTCAGCAAAATCAACTTGCCCGCTGTCATTCAAATCCGCTGTCAAACCATTTTCTGAGATCGGAAGAGCACACGTCTGAACTCCAGTCACATTCCTTTAGCTCGTATGCCGTCTTCTGCGTGAA
>CAJVYN010000244.1 GCA_913009355.1 uncultured bacterium
ATAGGAAGATAGACATATCGCTCTCTAATGATATTATTTTTTTTTTTTTTTTCTATTTTTTTTTTTTAATGATACGGCGACCACCGAGATCTACACTCTTTCCCTACACGACGCTCTTCCGATCTGCCGAGACCTACCGCATCATCGAAGTAAAGAAAAACAAAGAAGGCAAAGTCACCAAAACCACCGACAAGGGCTGGACCTGCGATCTCATTCCCAAGCCGCTGGTCATCAATCGTTACTTTGCCGAGGAACAAAAAGCGATTGATGCACTCAATGCCGCGCTGGAAACCCAACAAAGCCAGAAGACCGAAATGGAAGAAGAACACAGTGGCGATGAGGGCGCCTTTGCCGAGCTGGAAAAAATCAACAAGGGCAACATCAATGCCCGCTTGAAAGAACTCAGGGGCGACCCGGAAGCCAAGGACGAAGAAAAGACTCTCAGACAATACCTGAATCTACTCACCAAGGAAGCCGCTACCAAAAAAGCCATTAATACCGCCGAGGCACAACTGGATGCCGCCCTGCTGGATTTCTACCCCACATTAACCGAAGAGAAAATCAAACAATTGGTGGTGGACGACAAATGGATGGCCACCATCGACAAAGACATCCATAGCGAAATGGATCGCATCAGCCAACGTCTTACCCAGCGCATCAAAGAACTGGCCGAACGTTATGAAACACCACTGCCGCAGCAAACCCAAAACGTCATGGATTTAGAAAAGGCCGTGAATGGGCATCTGGAGAAGATGGGGTTTGTATGGAACTAAGGGAAGGGTATAAGCAGACCGAGGTGGGGGTGATTCCTGAGGATTGGGAATTAATAAAAGTTAAAGATTTAGTTGAGCGAGAATATATCGATAAGCCATTAGATGGAAATCACGGGGATATTCATCCAAAAAAATCCGATTTTGTTGATGTTGGCATTCCGTTTGTGATGGCGAATGATATAAAGGATGGAAATATTGATTTTGGTAATTGCAGTTTTATAACAATTAAGCAAGCCAATACTTTACAAAAAGGCTTCTCTGTTACTGGGGATGTTTTACTTACACATAAAGGAACAGTAGGCCGCACTACTATCGTGGATAAGCTATCAACGCCATTTATAATGCTTACTCCTCAGGTAACGTATTATCGTGTAATAAATCCGGAGTTTTTAGATAATAGGTACTTGCGCCAATATTTTGATGGATATAAGTTCCAAACATTTTTGAAAAATTATTCTGGTGGGGGGACACGTGCTTATATTGGCATAATTAAACAAGCTGATTTGCCAATCGTCCTTCCTCCATCAAAGACAGAACAAACCGCCATCGCCAATGCCTTAAGCGATGCCGATGCCTTGATTCAATCCCTCACCCGCCTCATCGCCAAAAAACGCCAGATCAAACAAGGCGCCATGCAAACTCTGCTCAACCCCTATGAAAATGGCAGCTTAAAAACGGGGTGGGTGGTGAAGAAGTTGGGGGATGTTACAGATATTGATCCTGAAAATTTAGGTGGCGGAGTAAACCCCAATTATCAGTTTAAATATATTTCTTTGGAAGATGTTGATAGGGGCGTTTTACGAACTTATTCGGAACAAGTGTTTGAAACTGCACCATCAAGGGCTAGAAGAGTAGTAAAAAAAGGTGATGTTTTAATAGGAACAGTAAGGCCGAATCTTCAATCTCATTGTTTAATTGTGGATGACATAAAAGACTTAATTTGTTCCACAGGTTTTGCCGTTGTTAGATGTAGGGACGACATTACAGACCCCCAATATATTTTTTCGCTATTTTTTGCGAGATTTGTAGAAAAACAGATTCAGACACTTTTAACGGGTTCAAACTATCCCGCAATAAATAGCAGAGATGTAAGGTCGCTAATGGTTCCTTTGCCGAAATTTAGTGATCAAACCCGCATCGCCACCATCCTCTCCGACATGGACACCGACATCGCCGCACTGGAAACCAAGCTCGCCAAAACCCAACAAATCAAACAGGGCATGATGCAAAACCTGCTCACCGGAAGGATACGGCTGGTATGAGCAAGTACGACATCGGCGGCGCACAGGGGCGTTATCAACCCGGCTCGAATGACAGGGTGCTGGAGAATAAATTGGGCATTACCGAGCCTGCCGATATAGATGAAGCCGAGCTGGTGTTGCTGGAAAAACTTTATGAGGATGTGCTGCTAAGGAATTTGCCGCAGGCTGCGATTACTGTCGCTGATATAAAAACATGGCATCGTCGTTGGTTGGGTAATCTGTATGAGTGGGCGGGAGATGAACGTTCGGTGAATATGGCTAAAGGTGATTTTCAGTTTGCAGCCGCCGGACAAATACCCCAGCTACTGAGCAAGTTCGAACAGGAGTATCTTAATCGCTATACACCCTGTTCCGATATGAGCCATGAACCATTGATTGAGGCGATTGCTGTTGTCCATGTTGAGTTTATTTTGATTCACCCGTTTCGGGATGGCAATGGCCGGTTGTCGCGCTTACTGGCGGACGTGATGGCGGTACAGGCGGGGTATCAGCCTTTGGACTATAGCAGTTGGGATGAGAATAAAGACGCGTATTTTTCTGCTATTGGGCAGGGAATGAGTATGAATTATCAACCCATGATGGAATGGGTCGAACGGGCACTCGGAAAAGGGTAATCAGCTGGCCAACTTCAAATGCTGAAACTTACTGTTTTTCGCTTTTAGGTGAGCCTCGATGGTTTTAACCGGCTGGCCGGTTTCAATTGCCGTAGAGCTGGCGACAGCACGCCGGATGTGTGCCCGGATACTCGATTTTGTGGGTAGTTTATTTTTCATAGGTGGTAATTATAGCATGCCAGGTGCGAATAATTGCGGAACGATTGGCTGTACAAGTGGCTTTACAACTAGCGGTACAACAGGGATACCAGAGCAATGACAGGTGCCATTAATAAACCCGAGAGGGCCACCCAAAATCGGGTGGTGAAGCTGTTTAGCGATGAACTGGGTTATACCTATCTGGGTAATCTGGAAGACGAGCCCGATAACAGCAACGTCGAAGTACCGCAGTTGCGCCAGTATTTAACGGGCAAGGGTTACAACAACGAGCAGATCAACAAGGCGCTGGACAAGTTACAGGCCGCCGCCAATAACCACGGCCAGGATTTATACCACAACAACAAAGATGTCTATCAACTGCTGCGCTATGGCGTGCCGGTGAAGGTAGAGGCAGGTGTGCCCACCGACACAGTTCAGTTGATCGACTGGCAACAGCCCGAGAAAAACGATTTTTATATTGCCGAAGAAGTCACGGTATTTGGCAATAAAGAAAAGCGCCCGGACATCGTGCTGTATATCAACGGCATCGCTGTGGCGGTGCTGGAGCTGAAAAATAGCCGTGTCTCCATTGGTGATGGTA
>CAJVYN010000245.1 GCA_913009355.1 uncultured bacterium
GCGCCACTTTTTTCTTTGAATTGTTCTGGATTTTTCAAAAATTTCTGTGAAGGCTTACACGTAGGGCATTCTGCATAGCTCGCAGAATGCGAGCGACGCAGAATGGAGGCGGGGGGATTCGAACCCCCGTCCCGAGATGTTTCAAGACAAGCGTCTACATGTTTAGTCGTTTAATTGTTTTTTCGCCTTACTAAAAACCAAACGACAAGCTCTTAGCTCGGCTATTTCGGTGTTTCTCGCTAAAGCCGGCCCGAACAACCGGCTCAGCCAGCCCGCTTTTTGACGCCCTTACCAAACTCGCAGGCCTTAGTCAGGCAGGACGAGCTGCTAAATTAAGCAGCCATGCGCAACTGTGAGTTGCCAATTAAACTTTGTTGCCGGGTGATTAACCAGGCCAACCGGCGTCCTGGACATGCAACTTGGCTCTCCGCCATCCGGTCGAAGCCATTCGCCCCCGTATTCACTTTTCAAAAATCAAACTCTCTGAGCAAAATGCCCCACAGTTTTAGCTGAACAATATGAACTTTATTTTTTAGAGACAGTTTTCTTTGTCACTTTTTTCTTTGCTACCTTTTGTTTGGTAGTTTTCTTTTTCGGCGGTTCCACAATTCTAAAGACTGGAATTGACAGCGAAGGTAAACCCATTCGGACAATAGTATTCTGTACGAATTCACGCCAGTATGGCCAAGCATTATAAATGCCATTTAAATTCGCAAATTGCTCAAATCCTTTTTGAGTTAGGCCTTCAAAGTTTTCTATTTTGTAAGCTAAAAGAAAAGAAGCATCGATAAGAATAACTGGTTTTTGAGCTTTACTTTCAGTAAAAGCTTCAAAGTGGAATTTGGCGATGACAATAATATAGCCATTTTTTTTGTCAACTTCTACTTCAGTTGAATAGTTGATATTGAATGTTTTTTTGTCCCGTGCGACCTCTGGTGTCTGATCACAGTTGCAGTTTATTAACCGCACATCTTTTAATTGTACTCTGTCAGAGACCAATAGGCCAGCATCAAGCTTGTTTTCTCTTTTCACAACCTTAGTTTTTGCCTTTTTCTTCGCCATGATTTAAGCTGCCGGATATAACGCTTTTTGTGCCCTTTCGTTAATTTGTCGATATTCAACCCGTTTCATTGTGAGGGCTGCCACCGGAGCCCATTGATTAGAAGTGGTGCTCTCGAGTATATTGTCAATATCAAGTGGAACAGCGGACATTGCGAGCTTCGAACCAAGTGAATACAGAAGATCGGCTATAGTTGTGAGTTGCATATTGTGGTCGCCGCTTAGGAGTTGCGTTATATTGCTCTTGCTAACACCTGCGAGTCTTGACAACTCTGCCTTATTAACCCCTTTTTCTTCCATGACTTGGCTGATGGCCTCTGTAACTTCAAATATTAAATCCTCACGAAAGTAAAGTTTTTTACCTTCATCATCAGACATAAGTTTTTCTATAAATGTTTTGGCCATATCAGGGACTCCCTATTATCGTTATTGCGATAATAATGATATATGTTCCTTCATTATGTCTTCGGCACGTTCAATCTGTCTTTGAGGTGTTTTGCCCGTTTCCTTGTTAAAGCCGTGTGTAAGTAACCAAGTTTTTCTTAACTGGAAACATAAAATCCGAACTTTAGGATAAATTTTAAACTCGTATATTTTCCCACTTTTTCCGCCAAGCTTCCTGAATCTTTCGATATTGAGACTTATTCCATTTGCGATATAATTAAAAGACTTCGCCAGTTTTGCCCAATCTGATTTTCCCAAATCCTCAATGAAATCCTTGGCTGGCCTACTGCTATTTGCTCGACGAGCATAAGCCACTATAGCACAAGATCTTTTAACCAACGGATCGTTCCTAAAGTCTATTACGGCTTTATTCGTCATTTGTTTGCCAATAGTTTACTCATAACTTAACTTTTTGTCAAGGTCAATACCATTTTAAAAAAACAAAACATACTTAAGAATTTGCATATTATTCAAAAAACCGGCAGTAATGCCTGTATATAGTGGGTCAAACCACAAAACCTACTATATATACGGACATTTTACAATTTGCAGATTTTCAAATAATTTTAACAAAAATCTGTGAGATTTCTGATTACCAGAAGCAGTATTCAGGAAAATCTATTTTATTATAACTCAATTTGTGTCTGAGAGCAATAATTGATTGACGATTTTGACAGTCCTGTTTACCGGTTTATTATAATTTACTCACAAATAGGTCTTGCAGGCCAAACTGTATGCCATAGTAGGTCATTTTATTACGTTAAACCACAATAAATTTTGTTGTAAACTGATTGTGCCGAAATATAATCAGCGATTGCTTTTCGGCTAAAACGGAGTAACTTTCAATGTCCAAAATATCTCTGGATCTCACAGGAGAATGGGAATTTAAGCAATACCCGCTTTCTGCCCGTCGAATGCGCGATTTGGATTCCACCGACTGGCATACAACCAGCGTTCCCTGCTCGATTTTTAACAGCTTAATCACAGCTGGCCAAATAAAACAGAGCGATATTAGCGCTCATCCCGAAAATTTTTCATGGGTCAGCGAAAAACCCTGGATATACAGAAAGTTTTTCGACGCCCCAGCCGACCTGCTCGGCTGCGATAGCGTTGACCTGGTTTTCGACGGCCTGGATACGATAGCCAGTATTTGGCTCAACGACAAGCTCATCGGCAGAACAAACAATATGTTCATCCCATTCCGATTTGATGTGAAGCGGTTTTTGAAGCCGCGAGACAATTCATTACTGGTCAAATTCGAGCCTCCGGTCCAATATGCCCAAAAGTTAATGGACCGATACACCTCGTTTAGTGAATCGGACTTTAGAAATCCGCATCGTGTTTACATAAGAAAAGCCCAGTACCAATTTGGCTGGGATTTCTGTCCTTCGTTGCCCGGCTGTGGAATTTGGCGTCCTGTCCGTCTTGAAGGCATTGAAAAGGCCAGCTTCACCGATCTGCACATCCGAACAGTGGACTGTAATCACCACTATGCCGACATTAAAATTGCGGTGAAACTGAAGATTTCATCGCTCGGGGCACGGGGCACGAATCATGGATTCCGAATCAGGCTGACTTTATCTGGCGGCGACAAAATAACCGAGCACGACTTGATTTTCAATCCCGGTGAAGATTTTCATTCGACGGTAATTCGTATCGAAAAACCGGCTCTTTGGTGGCCGGCCGGCTACGGCGCACAGCATCTTTACGAACTTGTGGTTCAACTGTTAAATGGTGACGCAGTTATAGACCAAACACGAAAAAGATTCGGGATAAGAACTGTAAAGCTCAATCACTCACCGGACGAACCCGGTCCTCGGACCAGGCGAAGGGATAGGGAAAAATGCCGGTTTGAAATAAATGGCCAACCCA
>CAJVYN010000246.1 GCA_913009355.1 uncultured bacterium
GAGGAGATTGAGAGCGTTAAGAGTTGAGAGTAAAGAGGAGGAAAGAGGGAGAACGAGACGGAGCGTGGAATGATTTGGGGAGAAGAGGAAAATGGAATGTTTTTCGCTTACGACAGCTCCGCCGATTTGCAAACCTTTCAAGCCGGCTCTATCTATCAAAGCGCCAGCCGAAACCCCCCTCGGGTTTTTGAATATACAGCCGGAATTTTTTGTATTTAACGGCTGATTATTTTTCTTATAAATCCAGATTTCCTTTACCGTTCGCATAATTTGCTCAGGGTCAGCGGCGGTTAGTTTCAGCTGGGCGTTTAGAATAAATTTTGCGGTGATGTTTGTGCAGCGGTAGTCAAACATCAGTTCCGGTTTGCTTTTTTCGAAGATATTTCCCTGGCTATCCATCAGCGTAACGGTTTCTACTGCGGCTCCGATATCGCCGAAATTACCGCCGGCGTTCATTTTTACCGCTCCGCCGACCGAGCCGGGAATACCTGTCAGTGCCTCGATGCCGGAAAGTCCTTTTTTGACACAGGTTAAAACCAGCTTAGCCAGTTCCGCACCTGCCCATGCGGTGAGCTGTTCGCCGTCAAATTGTGTCTGTGCGAACTTTTCCGCCTCGAGCTTTATCACCGCTGCCCGCAGGCCGTCGTCGCTAATCAGCAGATTGGAGCCGGCGCCCAGTACATAAATCGGGATTTCGTTTTCATTGCACCGCTGAACGACTTGTTTTAGCTGTTCAACGGTTTTCGGCCTAACGAAATAATCAGCCGCTCCGCCCAGACCGTACCATGTGCACTTAGCTAACGGATAGTCGGTTTCAACTATTTGCTCTAATCCATCGAATATACTCATCTGCCACCTTCCAAATATCACCTGCGCCCATAGTAACCACCAAATCGCCGGCAGCTGCGTTGTCTTTTAGATAATCGCAAATCCGGCTGAAGCCATCGATAAATACCGCCTCTGTGCCGTTGGCTTGCATTTTTTCGACCAGTATTTGCGAGTTAATCGCTTTTTTAGCTGACTGTGAGTCCCGGACGAAATAAATCTCCGGCACAATAGTTACATCAGCCAGCTTAAAGCTTTCTGCGAAATCATCAAGTAAAAATCTTGTTCTGCTGTATTGGTGCGGCTGAAAAACACACCAGATTCGTTTTGGCTGGTATCTTTGTCGTATCGCCGCAAGCGATGCTCTGATTTCGGTTGGATGGTGGGCGTAGTCGTCAAGCACTGTGATTTGGCCGAGTTGCGCCTTGAGCATCAACCGCCGGTCGATACCGACAAAGTTTGGCAGCAGTTGAAGTATTTGGCTGGGTTCCAGGCCGAGATTAACAGCCACAGCTATAACCGCCAGGGCGTTTGGTATATTGTGCCTGCCCGGCAGACTGATTTGCGTTGCTCCGAGCAGTTCGCCGTTGTGGTAAACGTCGAATGCGTATAATCCGCCGGTTAGCTGAACATTCTTAGCTGAAAAATTGCAGTTTTCATCGAATCCGAAAGTTTCGCAGCGTAAGTGGTCGGGTAAATTATTGATAACTTTTGCGACGTTTGCATCTTCTCCGTTTGCGATAATCGCCCCATCGGCCTTAATCCCGCCGGCGAATTGGCCGAACGTCTCGACTATTTCCTCTTCGTTTTTGTAGTAATCCAGATGGTCGGCCTCGATATTGAGTATGGCGGCGAATTTAGGTTTCAGGTTCAAAAAGCTCCTGTCGTATTCGCAGGCCTCAGCCACGAAGTATTTGCTCTCTGCGGCGCCGGAAGAGTCGGCTAATTGAGTAATGTCGGCTCCGATGATAAAGTTAGTCTCGATGCCTGCTTGTTTCATCAGATAGATGAGCCATCCTGCGGTTGTGCTTTTGCCGTGAGTACCGCTGATGGCTATGCCGTCATAACAATTGCATAGTGTCCCTAACATCTGGGCATACTTTTTGATTTCGCATTTTCTTTGCCGCGCCAGTTTTAGTTCGGGGTTATCTTCTTTTACAGCCGCCGAGATGATAACGGTGTCCGTATCAGGGCTGAGGTTCTCGCCCGTTTGGCCGATTTTTATATCAGCTCCTGACCGGTTGAGAGTGGTTATCGCCTGGCTTTGGATTTGGTCTGAGCCGGTGACGACAGCTTTATTTTTGAGCAGGAGCTTAGCTAATCCGCTCATTCCGACCCCGCCCGCCCCGATGAAGTGAAACTTTTTGCCGGCGACACTGGTGGCGCTGTTGGTATTACCGGTATTTACTACTTCATACCTGTGCACTGCTTTTATTTTGGTTTGAAAAGTTTGTATATTGGGCTTGGCCATATACCATCCTTGAGAGTCTTTAAGTTTCCATTGGAGGAATTTTATCACAGAAGTCGGCCAAAAAAGAGAAAAAAGGCCGCAAGTATAATACTCACAGCCCTTTATTACGGGGTTTTCGTTTTGTTTAGCCCTGCCACCCGTGGGCAGGGTTATACATTACCCCCCCCGAACTTATTGTCATTCCTGCGAAAGCAGAAATCCAAAATATTTAGCCCCGTCCTCTGGGCGGAGTTGTTTAGCCGTCGTCGTACCGCCGCTGCCCTTCGTCATTGCGAGGCCTGCAACGCAGGCCGTGGCAATCTCAAAGAACAACCAATAATCAATTTACATGCTTACCCAGCCAATGTCTGGCGAATTTTGCTTTATTGCCGTTGATTTTCAGCCGATATAGTTGTGTCGACTTTTATTAGGTAGCCCTTCAATTAGCGGTTGCAAAGAGAGATTGCCATCTATTAAAAAGGGGAAAGTTATGAGACTGAAAAAACGCCGGTTTTTGAAAGCAGAGCTTGTGGTCCTGCTGTGTGTGACTGCTGTGTGGGCTGTTAACTCTGGAGCGATTGACAGTGTCAAAACTGGGGTTCTTAAACAAGTTATTAAAACAAAGCCCGATGATGCTCATGCAAACCTGCTGCTCGGCAGGATAACTGCCGAAACTGTAGCACAAGACGTTGCTGACCACGCAAGTGGATCCATGTTAACCGCTGAATCCAAAAGGCTTTTCAAACAGCAAGAGGAGCAACAACTCAAGAACTTGGATATGGAGTTAGCATACATAGATGAATATGTTTTACAGCAACGGCAAAATATAGAGAGTTGGTATGCGAGCAACGTTGCTAACTTACAACGATGGGCGAAGGAAAGGCTTGCCCAACTTGACGGAGCGGAAAAAGCAGCTTGGGCACGCTTTTGTCAAAATATGGAGAACACAATGTCAAACAAAACTGGTTATCTGACAATGAACAGCTATGGTTACGCAGACACTTATTTCACAGGAGATGGCTACGCGACAACAAACAGTTACGTTATGACAGATGGTTACTTTTCAGAAAAAACGAATACCTTCGTGGTGGGAAATCCG
>CAJVYN010000247.1 GCA_913009355.1 uncultured bacterium
TTGTGTGTAGCTACACTCGACAATGATGTTATTTTTTTTTTTTTTTCAAGCAGAAGACGGCATACGAGGTAAAGGAATGTGACTGGAGTTCAGACGTGTGCTCTTCCGATCTCAGGACACATCCGAAGGAAGCAAAAGTTCTGTTAGGCAAAACGATTGTGGCGCAGTTTTACAACGATGCAACCGCCCAGTTAGCTGCGGCCCAGTTTGAGAAGGTATTCGCCCAGGGCCAATTACCTGACGACATACCGGAGGTTAAAATAGCTGCCGAGCCGATTATGGCAAGTAAGCTGCTGTTAGCCTGCAAACTCGTACCGAGCGGCGGCGAAGCCAAACGAATGATAAAGCAGTCAGCGGTGAGCATTGACGGCAGTAAAATCAATGACCCTAATGCACAGATTACGCCAACCGAAGGTATGATTATTCAGGTTGGCAAAAGAAAATTCGCAAAACTGAAAGTCAAATAAAAATTAGCCACGGTTATAATATAACGATATGAAACTACCCGAACTGCGAAACAGTGAAAAATATGTTGGCTTGTATATCTTCGATTTCGGCGAGCACGCCGGCGTCGGCTTTACCGCCCAGGAGGTTGCTGAGCTTTTTGAAAGTGAAAAGTACAAGGATTGCAAGGCATACAAGATACACAAGGCCTATCCCGACGGCAGACTCGAGCTAAAAGGCGTCCGAGCGGAAATTTTCCAGCTTGAAGCGGGGATGTTCTTTTACTCAGACAATCTGGAAACCGCTGGGGCCGATTTCAAGGGACTTGTCAATTTAGCGGTCAAAGATGCTCCGCCCTGCCGGGCCAAAGTGCATCTGGCTAAATACAGGGATGATAAATTCGCAGTGGCTCTTATTTATCCTGCTGAGTACGACGACCAGATAAGCGATTGGCTTTTGGATGGCGGGTATAAAACAGCGGGCGCCGCAGAAGGCGGTATCGAGGTGGTGCAGAGATATTATGATTACAAGCCGCAGATTCTCGACAGGCACCAATTATTCGGTAAATCCGAGCTGATAAGTCGAACCGGCGAAGAATTATTAGCCCGCCTGAAGTCAGCGGTACAAAGATAATGTCATTTCACAGCAAAGTAAATTCGGTTTTGGGGTTCGCTGCCGGACTGATTCTGGTCTTTTTCCCCAAATCAGCCCGCAAGCCCACCGTGGACGACTTAAAACGGGCAGAGTTCAAGACCAGCACGCAGCGTTTAGGAATCCGGTTTACCGAAAGGATTCGCCAGGTCTTTCGATTCAAGTGGCTCAAAAAATTTTAGTTTCACATTATATCTTTAGAGCCTATAATGCTCTGTTGAAAACTTGTCATTTCGACCGTAGTGAGCGAAGCGAACAAAGTGGAGAAATCTGTTTTTTTAATAGATTTCTCGGCTTCGGCCTCTGCGAGGCCTTCGCTCGAAATGACTTTGGCGGGTGTTTTCAACAGAGCATTAGAGGCTCTTAATCTTATTTATCATTTCCTGTGCCCGCTTACGCAAAGAATCATTTTTTCCAAACCTGAGTACCTTCTCCAATATATCCCTGGTTCGTTGAGGATGGCTGAGGTATGTGGCCTCGGCGATTTTAATCACAGCCATCCCGGCTTCCTGCTGCAGAGCTTTTTGCTCCAAATAAGCAGCCGCCATCTGAAGTGCGGCATAAGACTTTATGTTTGCCAGCCCCGACAATACCATTTTCTTTTCACTTACATTCGATGCCAGGCTCATCGCCTGCCTGTACATTTTAATCGTTTCTTTTTCCGGGCGACGGCTGTCAAGTCCAATCAAACGTACAACCCCCCGCAGCGCCAGCACCCTGTGTGTTTCATTCCTGGAAGTTCGCACCACTTTCAGCAAATCAGCGACAGGCTGGCCGGTAGGCCATTCGGACAGGGCGCGAATAGCGGCACTTTTGACCTCAACATTCTTATCCTTCAGAGCTGTGCGAATCGCCGGAAGAGAACTGTCGTCGGCTATTTTACCGAGCACGCTGAGCAGAGAACATCGGCCCGTTACTTCTTTAACCGAAGCCAGTTTAGCCAATATCACCTCGGCCCGGCGGTTCCTGTCGGGAATTTTATTGGCAACAGCAACTATGGTTCCCTCGGCCTCGTTGCGAACAGAGCCGCTTTGCACATCTGCCAGAAGATTAACCAATGCCGGTAAATCTTTCCGGTCGGCAATGGTTTTTAAGGCCTTGAACGATGCCAGTCGCACTTTACTATCCGAATCCTTTGCGGTTTTCAATAAAGTTTTCACGGCTGTATATATATTGCGACGGCTGATACTGCGAATCAGTTCAATTTTGACTTTCGGCTCAGCCTGAGAAATACTCGCAATAATGGTTTGGTCAATCTTTGGGCCGCGAAGACGATCAAGACTTCTACGGGCAGTTTTTTGCTCGGCGCCCTTGGCGGCCGCTGCTACCTGTGCCAGCAAATTAACGCTCGAAGCGTCACCCAATGCAGCCAGTGCATCCAGGGCAGCGATACGAACGCTCTGTTCGCTGCTTTTGGTCGCATTGACAACCGCACTCAGAGCGGCCTGGTCGCCGCGGTCAGCCAGAGCCGAGAGCAGCTGCACCTGCCCTGTAGCTGAAAGTTTGTCAAGACTCTCAGCCAACGCTTCTGTTATTCCTATTCCGGATACCTCTCTTACCAGCGCAATAGCGACCGCCTGCGTTACAGGGTCATCCGCTTCGATGACATTGACGATAATTTCGCCCGCCTTTTTCGGCGCCGCGGCAACCCTGCCTCTAAGTGCGGCGATGCGAATTGGTACCGGCTCACCTGCGGCATACAATTGCTCATAAACAGCTAAAGCCCCGGATTGCTCACCTCGTGCTACGAGCTGGTCGGCACAGTTCAAATAAGCGTCCAAAACCAGCAGTCGCAGTTTGCCGCTGGTCTGCTCTTTAGCTTCAGCCAAAGCTTTGGTGGCTTCAGCGCCGGCGATTCGACCCAAAGCGGAAACAGCGGCGGCGGCTACCATCGGCTCGGAGTCGTAAATCAAGCTGCACAGAGCGGCAGCCGATTCAGTGTTACGGCGCCGGCCCAGCGAGTTGATTATACCAACTTTCGTTTTGCCGCTGGTTTTCGGCAGCGTTTTCCTGAGGGCTTGTTCGACGGCCGAACCTGGTATCCGCTCCAGAACATACCTGGCCATATCCGAGGTCGCCGTCTCGGTCAGCATTACAACAAGGGTGGGTACCGCCTCTTCAGAACCAATGATAGATCGGAAGAGCGTCGTGTAGGGAAAGAGTGTAGATCTCGGTGGTCGCCGTATCATTAAAAAAAAAACACCAAATAACCCCTTACCTTACCACTCTCACTCTCCACTCTCTCTGATCTCTCATC
>CAJVYN010000248.1 GCA_913009355.1 uncultured bacterium
TTTTTTTTTGTTTTTTGTTTTGTGTTGTTTTTTTTTTCAAGCAGAAGACGGCATACGAGATAAAGGAATGTGACTGGAGTTCAGACGTGTGCTCTTCCGATCTCTGAAGCCAGACCAAGGACCAACACTAAAATTAACAATTTCTTCATCACATTTCTCCTTACTAAACTAAAATAAAACTACGTTTTTTAAGCAACAACGTATTTCTCTAACAAAGTTTAATACTACTACTTTTTCCCAAATCTACATTACGGACAATCCGGGGCAACAGCGCTCGTGCCCCAGTTAGCGAGCAAGATGTTCAGGTCCTGGACGTACACCCTGTAATTGCCTTTAGTTTCACTCAGATGGTCGAAGTCAGCATTAATCTCGTTGCCGGTCAGGCCTGAGAGAGGCTGTCCCCATGCAGCGAGCAGGATATTCAGGTCTTGAACGTACACCCAGTAGTTACCTTTAGTTTCCGACAGGCCATCAGCATCACCGTGACACTGTCTCGGGTTGACACTGGCACACCAGCCAGGGGGTGAACCTACAGCACGCCATTCTGCAATATCCGGGCCAGTGTAGCACTCAAACACTACGGGAACACCTGTTGCGCCGGTCAGATCCAGAGTTGCTGCGGTAGCACTTTCCAGCACCACGTTACCACGAGTTGCATTACCGGTAACGCTCAACGTGCAGGCTGTATCTACAGTAACCCTGCAAAGTATGCCGCTAAGTGCCGGCTGGTTGCCATCTTCATACAGAGCACCTATTTCGATGGTAATGCCGCTGGTTCCCAGGCCGCCGAGAGCGCCTTTAGCAGCAGCGTCAGCGACCGGCGTGTTATAATCGGTAACACTGCCGCCCACAATCACGATCCCACCGGGAAAGATGCCATAACCCTGTGCAACACCGTTGCTCTCACCAACAAAGTAATCTGAGATGGCAATAATATTGCCATCGCTGACCGTAATGTCCAGTCCGAACGCACTTACATTCGCATCCGACGCATAGCTGATAGCGACCACCCCACCACCTTCATCGGTAGCGGTAATGGTAACGCCGGCCCACGCCGGTGCGGCAAGCACCAGGACTGCAATAGCTAAAACAATTTTCTTCATAATATAACCGTCCTTTCTTCTTTGTCTTTTCGCAGAGCCACACACGCTCTGCACCGTCTTGGTTTCGTCTCGTTCCCACCCACCGGAAAATCCTGCCGTACACACTTACATCCCAAATGCTTTACTTTCGCTTGGATACAACGTTGTTTCGGCTGGTAGAAACAGACAACCTATGAGTTCTCCCCTTTCGCTTTTCCATCCTCCTTTCTCGCCAACCAGCGAAAATGTGTGCGAAAGACTATTACGCACAGGTTATTCATTAGTGAAGGTTAGTGTAAAATACCATAAGCTCCTGCGTAAATCAAGGAAAAAATGTAAAAAAACTAAAAAATCGAAGAATTTAAAGAATTGGGCCGAATCTGCGTCTAAATATTTTTTTGCGGTTTTGCGTCTCGTTTTGCAATTTTTGCGGTTTTGTGTTATTTTGCCGTTATGTACAGCTTTTTAAAAGGGCGACTTATAGTTGTACGGCTTATCCTGCTGACAGCCGTTTTAGCTCTTGTTGTCGTTGGGATAGCGGCTATCTATTCGGTCGGCCATCCTGCAGAGTCCAGTCCTGCCGGTCAAACTGACGATTTGGCCAATTTCTGGAAAAAACAAGTCATATTCGCCGGGCTTGGCGTCGTTGGGTTCATAGTGGTTAACCTGGTTAATTATCGACGTTTCGGGATGCTGAGCTTCTGGATATACACTTCTGTGCTGCTGCTTTTGGCCCTGTTACTGCTCGATAAGGTTGTGGATATACCATTTGTACCTGTCATTAACAATGCTCGCCGATGGCTGAGAATCGGAACCGCTTCCAGATTCCTGCAGGTTCAGCCGTCAGAATTTTGCAAGTTGGCGTTTATCCTGGCATTGGCCTGGTATCTGCGTTATCGCAGCAACTACCGCAGTTTCCGTGCTCTGATTGGCCCTTTTGCCCTGACGCTTCTGCCGATGGTCCTGATTTTGCTTGAGCCGGACCTGGGAACGGTGCTTTTGATGATGCCGGTTCTGTTTGCAATGCTCTTTGTCGCGGGCGCGAAGGTTAAGCATTTGTTAATTATAGTACTTATGGCGGTATTGGTAAGTCCTCTGCTGTGGCATTATATGCAGCCTTATCAAAGAACCAGAATAAGCAGTGTGCTTCTGCAAAGCAGATGGGTTCAGGAAAAGGTCCAGCAGTATCCAACGCTCGGCAAAATTCTGGTCGGAGGCAAGTTCACCACAAAAAAATGGGAGAACGACTGGGGCTACCATTTAATACGTTCGAAATATGCAGTTGCTTCCGGCGGGGCGAGCGGGTATGGTTTTCGACGAGGCCCCTTTATCAAATACGATTTTTTGCCGTACAGGCAAAACGATTTCATATTTGCTGCAATTGCCCATCAATGGGGCTTTCTGGGCGCCGCAGCTCTGCTGGGGCTTTATGCGATTATTATTGCTTGCGGATTGGATATTGCAGTGCACAATACCGACCCGTTCGGCAGATTGCTTGCCGTTGGTATTGTGGCAATGTTTGCGGTTGAGGTTATCGTCAACGTGAGTATGACACTGGGACTAATGCCAATCACCGGCCTGACCCTGCCGTTGGTAAGTTATGGCGGCTCGAGCCTGCTGGTCAGTATGGTTTCTGTGGGATTGCTTAATAATGTCGGACGATACCGGCCTTTCAGCGTAGCACGTAAACCGTAACCCGTGAAAAGTGCCTAAAGTTATGGATAATAAAGAATTCGCCAAAGAGCTTGAAAAACGAACACGAGAATTCAGTGTGCGCATAATCCGTTTATCAGGAACTCTACCCAACACACCCGAGGGAAGGGCTATAAGGACCCAAATCACAAAATCCGGGACATCTGTTGGCGCAAATTATCGAGAGGCAAATCGGGCAAGAAGCAAGGCCGATTTCAGAAACAGGATTAAGATTTGTGAAAGTGAAACCAGTGAAACGCAATACTGGCTGGAAGTAATTGTAAAGCTAAAATGGCTATCCTGGGAAAAAATGAAATGTGATTATGAAGAGTGCGGAGAATTGCTTGCTATTTTTACATCTATTGGGAAAAAGTAAGAGCAAAGGCAGTGCCTATAGTTGTGGATTATCTTTTTACTTTAGGCACTTTAGTTCACTTTAGTTCACTTTAGGCACTATAAAACCCTACCCATTGTCAAGACCAATATTTCCTTTGTTTAAGGTATAAGTTGCAGTGTTTCGTTCAACTCAGTCGCTTTGCGTAGCGGAGGCGAAGCCGGAGCGGAGCGAAGCGACTG
>CAJVYN010000249.1 GCA_913009355.1 uncultured bacterium
TGGTCGTAGGTTCGAATCCTACCGGGCCCAGTTGCAATTTCTTGTTTGGTAACAACTTATACTATTGTTTAATATTCCTTTGTAATTCTACGGGTTTCAACCCGTAGATGGAAGCATCCGACGTAGTCGGACGGGCTTGCCCGTCCCGGAAAATGCCACGGGTTTTAACCCGTGGAAATTTACTTACATCTGTCGAATAAAAAACAATCATATGAATTTAAAAATTAAACGATTTTTTACTGCTCTGGTTGCTTCTTTTTTAGTAACAGTGGTATGGGGTGTATTTCTTCATGTAACACTAATAGGTGTAATATATTGGTATGCTTCTACTCAAATGGGTATTGCAGTTCTGCTTTCTATGATAGTACCTGCAATTCTATACACCTGCTTTGAAAAAAGAAAAAACGGATCACTTAACAAATGGTTTATCTGCTCTTCTCTACTTGCTACAGCCCTAATACTTCTATTTATACCCGAACAAACGGAACGTGCAGGTATTGGCATTTTAATCTTGCCAATAATACTAACCTTGAGTTTTATTGATAAAAAAAGAGTGCTATCTAAAGAACATAATGTCGAATAAGATTTTTAAATATGGCTCAATCCAATACCAGTTCAAAAAATTTAGCGAGAACCTTGACAATAGAAAATATGTCAGAAAGTTTGTTTATCCACAAAGCAAAACTATGGTTTAAAATCATAAGGATTTCTACCATCGTGTTACTGCTTTTGTTGGTTTTCGCCGCTATTTTCATGCCTGATATCTTCTTATTTGTAACCATCCCTCTGACTATATTTGCACTTCTGTCTGCGGTAATTTGGATGTTCAATTACCTTTTATTGCAAAATGGTGTCTGCAGACAAAGTATCGAACAATATTTTGGCCGAATCTTATGCAAACTGACACCATTTGTAGATTTTGACCATCTTTGCTACATCAAGAGTTGACAGAATGCATAGCAAGTTATTATATTGCAAGCAGTTGGAATTTGAAGCGCCCGTAGCTCAATTGGATAGAGTCGCGGACTTCGAATCCGAAGGTTGCAGGTTCGAGTCCTGCCGGGCGCGTTGGCTGAAACAAAAATTCCACTTATTTATGGTATAGAGTTTTTGTTGGCGTTAAAATTTGGCAAAGAAACTTTACATAATCGATGGCCACGCACACATTTATGCTGCCTACTATGCCAGGATGCGTCCGTTTACCAGTCCAGCCGGTGAGCCGACTCAGGCCACGTACATTTTCACAACAGCGATTTTAGGTCTTATCCAGCGTCAGCAGCCCGACATGCTTGTCGTGGCTATGGACAGCAAAGCCCCGACTTTTAGAACTAAAATTTATCCCGAATATAAGGCCCACCGACCGCCAATGCCCGACGAGATGCCGCAGCAGATAGAGCGAATAGAGCAGATTCTTGAGGCAATGAATATCCCTGTCCTGCGGCTCGACGGCTTCGAAGCGGACGATATAATCGGAACGCTGGCCGTAAAAGCAGCAGAGAAAGGCATTGATGCATATATTTGTGCCAAGGACAAAGATATGTTTCAGCTTATCGGTAAGCACATTTACTATTTTAATATGAAAGACGGCCAAGTCATCGACAGGGATACGCTTTTAGCAAAGTACAAGGTTGCTCCTGAGCAGTTTATCGATGTTCTTGCTCTTGCCGGTGACAGTTCGGATAATATTCCCGGTGTACCCCTTATAGGGGAAATGACCGCCGTTCAGTTGATTAAGGATTATGGTTCGCTCGATAATCTCTACGAACACGCTGAAAAAATAAAAGGCAAACGTGGTGAAAATCTTCGTAAGTTTAAGGAAAAAGCTTATCTGAGTAAAAAACTTGTAACGATAGACTGCTCAGCGCCAATTGAACTTGATTTTGACCGAATGGCTGTAAAGGAACCGGATAAAGCAAAGTTAGAGAATATTTTCACTGAATTGGGCTTTACCCGCCTGCTGACACAACTTGGTTTGACAAGCGTCTCGGACGTCCAACCAGCCACAGCCGCTGCTTCAGCGGTTGCGCAGGATTTCGGCAAACCCACTTCACTCAAAACGATTAGTCACGATTATCAGCTTATAGATACGCCGGAAAAATTCGACTCTTTTTTAACCGACCTGAAAAAACAAAAATTATTCGCTATCGACACTGAAACCACTTCTATTTTCGCTTGCCGGGCAGAACTTGTTGGTATCAGTTTTTCATGGAAGGAGCGTACCGGCTTTTATCTTCCGATAAAGACTCCGCTGGGCTTGAAGTGTCTCGATATAGCTGTAGTCCGCCGGAAACTCGCTCCGATACTGGCAGATGAAAACATAAAAAAAATCGGCCAGAACATAAAATACGATATGCTTGTTATGCAAAACGCACGAATGCCCATAAATGGCGTTTACTTTGACACGATGGTTGCTTCTTATTGTCTCGACCCGCAGCGAGGCCGCCACTCTATGGATAAAATGGCCGCTGACTTTTTGAATTACGAGTGCATCCCAATCTCAGCCCTTATTGGCAAAGGTAAAAACCAGCTAACTTTTGATATGGTCGATACAGCCGCTGCCTGTGAATATGCCGCTGAGGACGCTGATATAACTTTTCAACTCTACAATTATCTAAACAGCCGTCTCGAAAAACAGCCCGCTCTAAAAAAACTATTTGAAGAGGTGGAAATGCCTCTGGTCTCGGTTCTGGCAGCTATGGAATCCAATGGTGTCTCGATAGACAGCGGTCGTCTTAAAAGGATGTCCGGCGAACTTGCCGAAACATTGGAAAATCTAACGGTGAAGATTTACGCTCTTGCCGGCACAAGTTTCAATATCGATTCTCCGAAACAGTTATCTGAGATTCTTTTCGATAGACTCGGACTCAGCTCGATTCGTTCCGGCAAAACCGGCCGAAGCACGGACGCAGCGGTACTGGAACAGTTATCCGGCCTGCACCCCATTATTGAACTGTGTCTTCAATACCGCCAGCTAAGCAAGTTGAAAAATACCTATGTGGACAAGCTCGGCTCGTTAATTAACCCGCGTACCAGCCGTCTCCACACCTCGTTCAACCAGACTATCACCGCCACGGGCAGGCTTAGCTCCAGCGACCCCAATCTGCAAAATATTCCCATTCGCACCGAACTCGGCAGGAAAATCCGTTCAGCATTCGTTCCCGAAAGCAAAACTGACTGCATTCTTAGCGCCGATTATTCGAGATCGGAAGAGCACACGTCTGAACTCCAGTCACATTCCTTTATCTCGTATGCCGTCTTCTGCTTGAAAAAAAAAAAAGAAAAATAAAAAACAAAAAAAAAAAAATACAAAACCAACAGATACCACTACATATATACCACCTCT
>CAJVYN010000250.1 GCA_913009355.1 uncultured bacterium
GGTAGATGTGCTGCTAGCTTCTTACGGTCAACATGCAAAGTCAGTACGTGCTTGCACTCAGCTATGTCTGCTATTCTCTTTTTTTTTTTTTAATGATACGGCGACCACCGAGATCTACACTCTTTCCCTACACGACGCTCTTCCGATCTCAACTCCTATCTCTTTGATCGAAACAACGATGGCCTCCGGAATATCAGCTACTTTGCACTCGATTTCCAGACGGTCTATATGCTCCTCGATAATGCCGCCCTCATGCGTACCCTTAGCCGTACCTTTCAGTTCGATTGGAACTGTCACCTTAATCATCTCGGTTGCATCAACTCTAATCAGGTCCACATGAATGATATCTTTGCCTAAATAATCATATTGCAGGTCTTTAAAAATCATTGTTTCCTTTTTTTTACCAATCTGCACATCGACCACGCGACCGCCGTGATGCAGTCCTTCGGCCAGATTATGCGCATCCAGCGAAATAACTACCGGCTCTTTTTTATGTCCGTAAACAACAGCGGGCACTCGGCCCTGCTTGCGCAGCTTCGCCGCAGACTTTGAGCCGACGTCTTCTCGAATCTGTGCTTTTAGTAACAGGTTATTTCGCATATATCATCTCCTGTAAAAGTGCCTAAAGTACTTAAAATGTAAAGTGCCTAAAGTTATGAAATATTTTCTCACTTTGACTCACTTTACTATCTTATTTTAACTTACTTTAGTTTATTTTCATTTATTTTCGTTCACTTTAGTACACATAATCTTCGTCAATTAAACAGGCTGCTGACCGATTCGTCTCTGTGAATTCTCTTTATGGCCTCGCCTAACATAGCTGAGACGGTTAAAACCTTGATACAGCCAAGTTTTCTGGCCTTCTCGCTCAACGGCACGGTATCTGTAATTACTACCTCATCAATCGGCGCCTGCCCTAATTGTTCCAGCGCCCGGCCTGCGAGAACTCCGTGCGTTGCCCCGACATATATTTTTTCCGCTCCACGCTGTTTAATCAGCTTGGCCGCACTGCACACCGTCCCGGCGGTGGCAATAATATCGTCACACATCACAATATTTCTGCCCTGCACATCGCCGATAATTTCTTTGGCTTCCACCCGTTCGCCGCTCACACGTTTTTTGTGCACAATCGCCAATTCTCCGCCTAAATGAGAAGCGTATCGGGATGCGATTTTCATATTACCCACATCCGGCGAAACCACTGTCAGCTTATCGATTTTTTTGTCCCGGAAGTAGTTGCCCAATACCAGCTCACCCATCAGATGGTCAAGGGGTATATCGAAAAAGCCCTGCAACTGGTGGGCATGCAAATCTATCGCCAACACTCTGTCGGCCCCGGCGGTAGTAATAATATTGGCCACCAGCTTTGCGGTGATAGGTACCCGCCCTTCGTCTTTTCTATCCTGCCGGGCATAGCCGAAATAGGGAATAACAGCAGTGATGCGTTTAGCGCTGGCCCTTCTCAGACAGTCCAGATAGATTAAAAGCTCTACCAAATGCTCATCAACCGGATTGCAGGTTGACTGCACAACAAAGCAATCCCTGCCGCGAACGTCATCTTCCAGCTTGATAACTTTTTCGCCATCCGGAAACTTGTCAATCTTCGCTCCGCCGAGCGGCAGTCCCAAGTACTTACAAACCGCACCGGCTAATGCTACATTACTGCTGCCGGAAAATATCTTCAGATTGTCGTTCAAAAACATTTTTCCCCTTTTCCCTTTTTACTTTCCGTAGAAATCGCCGTCCCCGGCTTAACAGACGAGCCGCTTTTTAGAATCGTGCCGCTGTTCAAATAAACAAGCGGGCCAATTCGACAGCGCTGCCCGATTTTAACCTCGCCGTTAATATATGTAAATGGTTCAATTTGTGTATCCTGTCCGATTTGCGCTCTTGCGTCAATCCAGGTATTATCAGGGTCAATTATTGTTACGCCCTGCTGTTGATGGGCCCGCTGAATCCTGCGCTGCATAATTTTACTGGTTTCGCTAAGCTGCTCCCTGCTGTTGATACTCACCGCCTCCTCGGGCCTCACCGCTGTAACAGATGCGACTTTGAGACCGTCCGCAATGATAATGGGCAGAACATCCGTCAGGTAATACTCTTTTTTGACATTGTCGGGCTTAACCTTTTTCAGCGCCTCGAAAAGAATTTTATTATTGAACAGATAATAGCTCGGGTTAACCTCACAAATCGCCAATTGTTCACTCGTACAGTCGCTGTGCTCCACGATGCCCTGAATACTGCCGTCTGCATTTCTGCATATCCTTCCGTAACCAGCCGGCTCGTCCAGAACCGCTGTCGCCAACGTCGCCGCTGGTCGCTCGGTCCTGTGTTTTTCCATAAGCATCTTTAACGTTTCCGCTCGAATCAACGGCCCATCGCCGCAGAGTACGAAGGTTTCGCCCTCAAAATCTCCGAGATGTTCGCCGCAGCACAGAACTGCATGGGCTGTTCCTTTTTGCTGCTCCTGGCGGACCCAGACAATATCATCAGCTGCGCCGAATTGCTCTTTGACCTGCTCGGCGCCATAGCCAACCACAACGTATATTTTTGCGACCCCGACCGCCCGGCAGGCATCGAGCACGTATGCCAGTATCGGCTGCCCGCAAACTTCGTGCAGTACTTTCGGCAGCTGAGTATTCATTCTGCTGCTGATTCCCGCCGCCAATATTATCGCTACAGTTTCGGCCATTCTTCTTTTTCTATACGCTATACGCTATACGCTATCTTTATCTACCCGACCAGGACTCGAACCTGGAACGTGGGCACCAAAAGCCCATGTGTTACCAATTACACCATCGGGTAATAACAGAGCTTAAAACGCAAAGCTAAAAACTTAAAACCATAACTCAAAATTCAAAACTTATTTAATTCTAAGTTTCACGCTACAGTTTTACACTTTCCTGTTGTCACGGAGACCATTCTGTTTTCGGCCCGATTTGGCTCTGCCGGAGGCTTGAGTCAGCCACGCCGTGATACCGCTGACCCCAAATTAGTTTTGAGTGTTGAGCTAACTAAAAACTCAACACTATTCTACCCCTTGCGGCAGAGCAATTTCAATTGCGGCACTATAGCTGATTCGCAACAGCTAAGCAACCTTTTTTCTTATTTCAGCAAAAAAAACTGCGATATCAGTATTAAAAAAGTTCAAACTGACCATCAGTCAGTTTGAACAATTAAAAATCAAATATTAAAAATCAAAATTGCGGAATCCCGACAAAGTCGGGATGGCTTTTTGATTATTTTCTGTTTTACGGAACATATTATTAAATAATGAGTTATAGCAATTTCGGGCCGTAAATCGGTCAGTTTGAGTAAAA
>CAJVYN010000251.1 GCA_913009355.1 uncultured bacterium
ACAGCTTGTCGTATCAGATATTTTACTATATTCGTGTGCATGCTGTTATATTTTTTTTGTTGTTTTTTTTTTTGTTTTTGTTTTTTTTATTTGTTTTTTTTTTTTTTTATTTTTGTTTTTTTTCTTTTTTTTTTTTTTTTCAAGCAGAAGACGGCATACGAGATAAAGGAATGTGACTGGAGTTCAGACGTGTGCTCTTCCGATCTGCAAATGGGCTAACCTTGATATCGTCTATACCCCTCAATTCGATTCGGACCGTTTTATAAATGGTGAGCGCATCTCGTACTGGAATTCAAATCTTGGAAGATTGGCCGGCCAGGATGCGATACAGCATACTGACAAGCCGAGCCGATGGTTTAGGGATGATGAAATCGCGGTTCGATTGTATAAGAATATCAATAGTTATGAGCTTGCCCTTTATGGCTATCGCGGCTACTGGAAAAGTCCCGGCGGTCAGAATGCTGCGGCCACCCAGGCAATCTTTCCCGATTTAAATGTTTACGGCGCCAGTGTCCGCGGCGATGTGGGCAAAGGTATCGGGAACATGGAGTTCGGCTATTACGAATCTGATGATGACCGAAGCGGTAAAAACGGCAATATTAACAATTCCGAGTTGCGATTTCTGGCAGGATACGTGCAGGAAATCGGTAAAGATTTTACAGCTGGACTGCAATATTACGTTGAGTATATGACAGATTACAGTCAGTATAAGGATAGCTCGCCCTCCGGCCTTACCCGTGACAGAGACAGGCACCTGGTGACGGTTCGACTGACAAAACTTTTGATAAATCAGAATCTGCGATGCTCGCTCTTTACCTACTTTTCACCATCGGATAAAGATGTGTATATGCGGCCGAACGTAAATTACAAGGTCAGTGATAATTTAGCTGTTGAAGCAGGGGCGAACATTTTCTTCGGAGATTATCCCAGCACTTTCTTCGGCCAGTTCCGTAATGATACAAATCTTTACACAGCACTTCGCTACAGTTTCTAAACCCGTCAGCAGCTTTACGGCAGGAGTCGGCTGAGCAACTGGGCCAGTATTTCGTGTGGAACTTCTCCCACGGCACAATAGGAATAATCACCGAGGCGAACCGTTACCATGTTGCACCGGGCAAAGGAACCACTCCAGAAAGTATGGCCGTGGTCTGTTTGTTCAGACATTCGAGTCATTCCAATGGATTGGGGAGTGTCGGTTACAATAATGACCGAGATTACCCCTTGTGGGGTGTCCACGACATAGCTGCCGACTATCCGAGAACGAAAATGTGCCACACAGCAGCCGCGAATCGACATTCCCTGGCCAATACAGGGGAAGGCGGGGGTAAAACCTAATTTGTTTTTGAAATATTCTGCGAGCTTCTCCGGGTCGGTACTATTATAAAATTCGCTGTGCGGCTTGAGATTGCGCTGGTGAATTTTGACCAGCTCTGCCTGTGCAGCACTTGCGTTGGAGGCTGTGGTTAGGTATAAACCAATAGGAATTAGAACGGCTAATAATACGGCGGCGGCGGCCAGGCCGGACCAAAGCCGCCGATGCAAACGGTGCATCCAGGGGCGTTCGGCATGCTCTGCAATCTGCGGGACTGTCGCAGTTAAGTTAAGTTGACGGCGAATCCTGTCGGCAAGGGCTGTATCGGCCTGAACCGAACGAAAGGCCAGCCGCAATTTTTCTGCCATAGCTTGTTTCTCGACAAGATGCTCTCGGCAGTCCTTGCACCGGTTTAAATGCGCCGGCGGAGAAACTTCGCCCTGCATAATATCTTCAAATTGTTCATCGGTTAGGTGATTCATTTTTCACCTCCCATTAGTCGCATTTGCTTTGCGTAGGAGATTAACTTCTTTTTCAATGCAGTACGAGCACGACTGGTACGGCTCTTAACAGTACCTACTGCAACATCGGTTATTTCAGCTACCTGCTCCTGGCTGAACTGCTCGACATCGATCAAGAATAAAGTCAACCGTTGTTCATCCGGCAGCTGACTCAAGGCCTTGATTACCTGCTGGTCGGAAAAATTTTCCAGCAGGTCCTGAGCATTCGACCATACTGTTTCATCCCTGTGTGGCGCTTCAGCAATGAGTTCCTCGGCGATAGGTAATGCCTGTTCAGTAAATTTTTGTCGGCGGAGCCGGTCTATCCAGGTGTTACGCAATATCTGTAACAGCCATGCCTTGCAATTCGTGCCCGCTTCGAATAAGTCAAATCGTTCAAGGGCCTTGACAAATGTTGCCTGAACCAGGTCTTCGGCGTCTTGCCGATTCCCACATAACGCTACTGCCGCCCTATAAACCGTCTCAAGATGCTCTAAAGCAATCGATTCAAATTCACTTCTATCAGCCATAGCGTTCCGGGCGCAAAGATATCAAAAAACTTATTGTAGCTGATAGAATATCAAAATACACCGCCAAAGTCAAACGCTGTGATGAACGGCAACCGGCAATCCGTTTTTTAATTCTGCAAAGCTTCGACCGCAATGACAAGGGTGTCAGCCATGCACATTTCCTTGAACTCTTTGACAGCGTTGCGAACAGAACCACTCATACCAACTATTACCTGAATCCCTGCGCTGCCAAGAAATTTCAATATGCTGGAGTTGCAATGGTTCGACAGAACTATCCTAACATTTTCCTGCAATAGTTGTTGCGCAAATAGTTTGCCCGCAGCAGGGCCGCTGAGAGCCATAACCGGATTCATCATCACTTCATATTCCATTGTCTCAAGTTCGATAATTAACAGGTATTTATTCCGGCAAAATCGAGTGCCCATATGAGCATCAAGAGTGGGCAGTGTTGATGGAACTGCTATTTTCATGATATAACCTCCGTTACGATAAAATGAACATTAGTAGCAATCTGAGCATAAACAACGTTTGCTTCTATCTTCTAAACGAATCCAGCCGGCGTATTGTTCCATTGGTCCCTGAATTTCTGGAAAATATTTTATGTTCACAAATCTACTTTCAGCAGAACCGTCTTAATGCAGTCTCTATGTTGCTTTCGCACAATATCCGGGTAATCGTCATCTCCTCTTTCCCACAAATATCAAAATGCCAAAACCGAGCAGGGCAAGCGTGGCCGGTTCGGGTATGGCGGCGACAGATATGTTTCCTTCCGGTCTATCTGCAACAGCAAGATGGTCGTAATCATCGAAAAAGGTACTTGAATAATCGTAAAAGAAATCATTCAGATGGCAGAAGGGCCATGCAACAAGCTCCTGTTCATAAAGTTAGATCGGAAGAGCACACGTCTGAACTCCAGTCACATTCCTTTATCTCGTATGCCGTCTTCTGCTTGAAAAAAAAAAAAACAA
>CAJVYN010000252.1 GCA_913009355.1 uncultured bacterium
AGCAGCCGTGAGCCGTCCGGGCCTTCCCACCAGAAAAGCATCGGCACATTGGGCGAGGCGACAGTGGGGTTGCAGCCGAGATGCAAAAAGTCCACGCCTGCCCGTTTGAGCAAAGTCGGCAATATCCAGGAATGGGAGGGTACGTCTGTCATTTTAGCGTCACGCGGCAGTTCCAATCCGGCTGACCTGGCCAGAGACGAAGAGAAACCCATACTGCGGACAAGGTCCTCCGGCTCCATCGATTCGGTATGGGTCGTGAAGGCCAATGCGTGCGTGACAAACTGGCCGGCCTTAAAGGCATCGAACACACGCTTTCGCCGCTCGGGGTCCTGGCCGGGCCACAGAATCTGCGCCATCGGCCAGCCAGCCATTGTCCAGACGAAACGCTGCTCTGCCGGCAGATCCTGACTCTTGTCGCACACCTTCAACGCCCTGTCAATCATCGAGGTGCGGTAGCGATTTACTACGTTATGCGGCAGGTCGGTAAAGCCAATATCGAAATGGGTCTTGAAGACGATAATAACTTCTTTAACCTTGGATTGCGATCCCTCGGCGCTGCGCCCATCGGCGGGGGCATGTTTCGGCTCAGCAGCCAAACCTGAACCGGCATTCAATGTTATACATACAAACAGGCCGACAAGCAGAACCGCCAATTTTCTCGTGATTATATTCCCCATCTATTCTCCTATGCTAAAAGTTTACCCCTTTTCATCTTTATTCTTCATTTTCGTCCTGGATTTGGTCGAGCTGCAGGCCGAAACGGTCTAATCTCTTGCCGGCCTCGTCATACTTGTTAGACGTGTTGCGAATGTGGCTGCCTAACGTGTCCCAGTTTGAAACAAATTCTGCAAAATCGGCGTTTAGCTTCTTTAAATTCTGGCGGATTTCGGCTGCCTGCTTTTCTATTCTAAGCCCATGCAGACCCATCACCACCGTCATTAGATACGCATACAAAAGATTCGGAGAGACCGGTATTACTTTTTTATCCAGCGCATATTGTAAAATGTCCTTTGTGTCACCTTCATATTTTACAACCGTTTCGTAATAAACGTTCTCGGCTGGTATAAACATAAGCGCAAAATCTAATGTGCCCTCGGCAGGCCTGATATAATCAGAGCCGATTTTGTCGATATGAGTGATTACATCCCTGTGGAACTGTTTGCGTAATTTGGTTTTTTCATCGTCGGTCTCCGAGCTTAAAATCGCTTCAAAACTCGGCAGCGGGAATTTGGCATCGATGGGCACTGAAAAGTCGGCCATTTTTATCAGCGCATCGACTATTTTGCCGTCCTTGAAAGCGTATTGGAGTTTGTAGCTGTCTTTGGGCAGGATATTGACCAAAAGATTTTCCAGCGACCATTCACCCATTTGGCCCCGCAGCTTTGGCGAGCTTAAAATATCCTGCAGCCGTCTGACCTCGGTTCCGACCTGTAACATTTGTTTGTTTGTGCCCTGCAATTCTCCGATTTGGCTGTTTAGTCGGCTGAGCACCTGCTGGCTGGATTGTAAGTTCTGACTTAAAGCGCTTTGGCCGGTCTGCATGGATTTTTGCAGAGCGTCCCGAGTGCCGTCCTGAGCAGCTTTTAACGCCTCTAACTGCTGCTGGAGAAGGCCGATACCGACTGCCTGGCCGGCAACTTCTCTTCTGTTGGCAAAGTTGGCGCTGATGAGCCAAACCAAGAGACCCAGGATAAATACAATCAGAATGATAAGTACGATAGCCAAAATCAACTCCATCTTCGTGTCCTTAAAAAATCACACCAATTATAAGTTTTCTTTGCCTCTTCGTCAAAGCAGTTGCTATTTACCGGCGAGAGTTTATTATAAAAAGCTGACCTATGGCGACTTATCATTTGGTAATCTTAAAAAAAACCTACTTAGAGGCGATATTGGCTGGTAGAAAGCGAATTGAATCGCGCTTTACCAAAACCAGACGCAGCCCTTTCGGGCAGGTTTGTGTCGGTGATAAATTACTCTTTAAGCAAAGCGGCGGGCCTGTCTGTGCGAGAGCAACTGTCGCAGCGGTTAAAAACTTTGAGAACTTAACGCCAGAACAAATAATCAAACTGAAAGAGCGATACAACCGCCATATTGGGGGCAGCAGCGAATACTGGCAAAGCAGAGCGGATTGTGCGTACGGCTTTTTGGTCTGGCTGGATAATATTAAACGCATTGAGCCCGTGAGAATCCGCAAAAAAGACTGGCGGGCATGGGTGGTTCTGACAGAGAAAGAGAACTTCGGCCTGCTGAAGTAAGAAACCGCCGGTAAATACAAAATTGTTCGATATGTCTCGTAAGAAAAACTACAAACAAAGGGGTTCTATAATTCCCTTGACATTCGTCTCTGAATGTTGTAACATACGGGGTTGTCATTACGGAATGAAGCAGTAAGAAAGCTCCTGCCGTTTTCTATGTAGTTTTTCCCCTACAAACTGCGACTATTCCTTAAAATAAGGGAGGTGAAAACTTTGTTTTTTATCATCGGCAACACTTCTGGATACTTTAATAAACAACGCGATAAGGAAAATAAAAATGAACACAACCCGCTTCTTACACAAGTACATTGTCGTAGCAATTATAACGGTTAGCGGCCTTTGCTGTCCGCAAATCAGTAACGCAGCCCTGCCCGATGTCAACGTTATTAAAGTTTATTATAACCAGGAACTCGGGCAGGTAAATAAGTTGGTATTGGGAAACAATTTCTTAGGTTACGGCACGAGAGTAAATATTATGAATAATGGGGCGGGTATATGGGACCCTGCAGGGAAAAAATCCGTTAAGGAAGTTATAGACCTGGCCATGGCGGCAGGGACATCCATAGTTCGTTTTCCGGGTGGATGCGGGACACATCTGTATAACTGGAAGAATGCCATCGGTCCGGGAAGAACAGAGTATCAATACGGTATAGACGAGTTTATGACGACCGCTAACGAGATAGGAGCAGAGGTTGTTATGACGGTAAGTTATTATACCGGCAACCAAAATGATGCCGCCGACCTGGTAGAATATTTGAATACTCCCAATGACGGCAGCAATCCCAATGGGGGCACGGACTGGGCGGCAACGCGGGCCAGTAATGGGCATCCAGCACCGTACAATGTGAAATATTTTGAAATTGGAAATGAGACCTGGGGCAGCCATTCGAATTATACCCCGCCTATAACAGCAGCCACGCCGGGACAATATGCAACAAGGTATCT
>CAJVYN010000253.1 GCA_913009355.1 uncultured bacterium
GGGGATATAGGTTGGAGGGCAATGAAGGGGTGGGGTTCGGGTTCGAAAGCGGTAAGGGGGTGTCGGTCGGGTCTCAAAGGGCGGGGGAGGTTGAAGAAGCAATTCGCTTGCTTATGCCGGCGGGTGGGTAATAAAACATATCGTTGTAATCCAAGAGAAACGGTATATGATCATTCTGGCACTTGAGCCCTATTATGGTGGAAGCCATAAGGCGTTTATAGATGGCTGGTCAGCGGTAAGCAGGCATAGCTGGACGGTGTTCAAATTAGCTCCGTATAAATGGAAATGGCGAATGCGGCATTCGGCGATTACGTTTGCAGACAAAATCAGCCAATGTGTCACCGAAGGACAAAAATGGGATTTGATCTTCTGCTCGGATATGCTTAATCTGGCAGAGTTTATAGGGCTTGTACCGCAGGCGGTGCAAAAGCTGCCGGCTGTTGTGTATTTTCATGAGAACCAACTCACCTATCCGGTGCGATTCGAAAGCGAACGAGACTATCAGTTTGCAATGACGAACATAACAACTGCTCTGGCGGCTAAAAGCGTGTGGTTTAATTCGGCATTTCACAGAGATACATTCATCGAGGCAGTGAAGGTGTTTCTTGGCAAAATGCCGGACTGCCAGCCGATAAATGCAATTGAACGAATCAGGGCAAAGGCACTTGTTTATCCGCAGGGCGTTAATGTGATTAGCAGACGCAGCGGCCGCAAAACTGGGCCTTTGCGAATACTGTGGGCGGCTCGGTGGGAACATGATAAGAACCCGGAAGATTTCTTCGAAGCATTGAAGGCCTTAAAAGACGGAGGCGTTGACTTTCGTGTCAGTGTAATCGGAGAGCAGTTTCGCCAAGTGCCCGAAGTCTTCGAATGGGCACAGCGGTATTTTGCCGAACATATTGACCGGTGGGGCTATCAGGAAAACAGGGCTGAATATGAAAAAGCGTTAAAAGAGGCGGACGCTTTTGTCTCGACAGCCAGCCATGAATTTTTTGGTATCAGTGCCGTTGAAGCCGGCCTTGCAGGAGCATATCCTGTTTTGCCGAGGCGTTTGGCTTATCCCGAAATTATAGGGCTTGATGAAGAAGAAGGAACAGAAGAGTTTTTTTATGACGGCAGTGTGACAGCTTTAACAGATAGATTGACAGTATTGGCAAAGCGTGTAGAGAAAGGTCGTTTGTGGGGTGAAGATACCGGCAGAATAGTAAGATTAATGGGCCGATATGAGTGGGACAACCTTGGCGGTGTTTTAGACCAAGCCATTGCGAAAACTTAATTAAAAGGTTATTTTGAAATCCTTGTATTCCGTCTTTGGGGTAATTTCTTCAATTCTGGTCTCTCTGATATAGCCGGCGAAAGATTCCTTGATGTCCCGAACACAATCGTCTATATCATCCGGATAGCCATTTGCAATCATCTCAACACTGCCGTCCGATAAGTTGCGGACCAGGCCGGTCAGTTGACAACGATTCGCTATGTTCAGAGCAGTAAAGCGAAAGCCGATACCCTGAACACGGCCAATAAAAATTATATGTTTGGCGGTCTTTTCCAATTTACTATTGACTATTTACTATTGATTATCGATTATTAACTATCTCAAACTGACCGTTTCTCCGAAACGGATCAGTTTGAGCGTCGTTCGTCGCTCGTATTTCGTATCTCGTTAATTGAAGCCGACTGCGTCGGCAATTAGTTTAACTTCTTGTTCGATAAGCAATTAAGCAAGTTCGATATATTAAATCGGTCAGTTTGAGTAAGTATAATAAGTGGTAAATAGTGTGTAGTAAACAGCAAATAGTTAATATGGCAAAAAAGACAGGGAAACAAATTGAAAGAGACGAGCAGCTTTATCAGCTTATTGCGCTTGTAGCGGGGGCTTTTTCGCTTCAGGAGGTGCTGGATAAGCTCGCTGAGGCGGCGGTGAAGATAACCGGCGTTAAGGCCTGCTCAATTCGGCTGCTGGACGAAGAGGACGGCGATTTGAAGATGCGAAGTACTTATGGACTCAGCGAAGAGTACCGCAATAAGGGGGTGGTCTCGAAAGACGATACTGTGGTCAAAGCTGCTTTTGCAGGCGAGGCGGTGGTACTGGACGACGTGCGGGTCGATGGGCGGGTAAAGTATAAGGAAGCAGCGATTAAGGAAGGCCTTGTCAGCCAGCTTACCGTTGCGATGCGGTTCAGGGGAAAAGCTATCGGTGTGCTTCGGCTGTATAGCCCACGGCCGAGACGATTCGATGAAGATGATATCAGCCTTGCCAGGGCAGTCGCTTCGCAGTGTGCGGTGGCGATAACAAACGCTAAACTCTATGCAAAAGCGATTGAAGGGGCGCACATGGCTGAGCAGATGCGGCTGGCAGGTGTTATTCAGCGAAGGATGATTCCCAAAAAAGCTCCGCTGATACCCGGCCTGGATATGGCGGCTACTTACATCCCCTGTTTCGATGTCGGCGGTGACTTTTACGACTTTCTTCAAATAAGTGACAGTTGTATTGCCGTGGCGATTGCAGATGTGATAGGCAAAGGAATTCCCGCTGCAATTATGATGAGCCTGTTCAGGGGGGCTGTGCGGGCCTACGCTGATACCGAATACGGCAAAGGGACAATCGCAAAGATTATCAATAAACTTAATAAAATGGCGTGCAGCGAATGCAGGGATGGGGAGTTTGTCACATTGTTTTACGCAGTTATCGATATTAAAGAGCAGACTATAACCTATTGCAATTGCGGACATGAGCCAACGGTATTGATAAGAGAGGGGGCAATTACGGATTTGACAAAGGGCGGACTTGTGCTTGGAGTCGAGCCGAAAGTTGAATATGAGATTGAAACCCTGAAGTTAAGAGACAATGATTGCCTGCTGTTCTATACCGATGGCCTGATTGACTCAGCTAACTTTAACGGCCAACTCTGGGGCAGGGAGAGATTATTGAGAACCGCAAAAAAATTTACCGCCGGCTCAGCAAAGCAAATGGTTAAAAATATCCTCGGGTACAGAAGACGGTTTGTGGGACTTGCCAGGCAGGCTGATGATACGAGTATTATTGTTGTTAAGGTTGACAGAACGGCAAAGCCGGAATTTATGAAGCAGGCCAGTTTTTAAACTAAAAATCGATGGCGAATCTGGTTATTACAATTGACGGCCCTGCGGGCAGCGGTAAGAGTACCACGGCTCGGCTGTTAGCTCAAAGACTCGGCGC
>CAJVYN010000254.1 GCA_913009355.1 uncultured bacterium
TGAGGTCACGAGGGTCGCATTACCACATGCTGATGTGACTAAAACGGAAGACTTTGATTTTAGGCAGGCAGAACTGTTCGCAAAATACGTGCGAGACTCATTTCGTCTCGGTGATATACCTATCGCATCACTTAAGCGAAGATTGGAAGAGGTTTATTACATAAAAATATTTTATCTGGATTTCGCGGGAAGCGCCATATCGATAGTGTCGGAAGAATTTGGTCCTGCCATCCTTCTAAACGGGAAAAACAAACAATGGAGACGCAGCTATGATCTTGCTCACGAACTGTTTCATCTTTTAACGTGGGGCGTTTTCAGATCTGAAACCAAAGAGGTAAGCGAATACGAAGAAAAACTCGCCGACGCGTTCGCAAGCCGTCTCCTAATGCCTGAGGAGTACATTAACGATAGAGTTAAGTCAAGCACAGATGATGAAGGCCAGATAAGCTTTGACCAATTGGATGATATTGCGAGAGAGCTTGATGTATCTCTGGTAGCATTAATCTACCGGATAGCCAGTATATACAGATTCAAGAAGGAAGAAACTGCAAAGTATATAAAAGCTACCGAACAATATCTTAAGTTTCTCAAGCCGAGAGAATCGTACAAACCGAATAAATTGCCAGAGAGGTATTATGACCTGGCCCAGCGGGCATTAAGAGAAGGAAAGTTATCTTTGATGCAGTTTGCAAAGTATATGGGTATCAGCTACAGGAAAGCCCATGAATATCTGGTAGAAGACGAGGATTTCAAGGATGAAAAAGTTTCAATTTCTTTTGCTTGATGCCGGGCCGATTATAAAACTCTTCGAACTGGGTATATGGAATGATTTTATAAAACGCTGTGATGTTACCATATCTCGGACCGTGGCAAATCAGGCAAAACACGCGAGCCAAGAATTTGAAGACATTCGCATAGACCTTAAGCCTTACGAAAAACAAGACCTCATCAGAATCGTTGATGTTGAGTTGTCTATAGTTAAAACCTTTTATGATAAATTTGACCTGCTATACGAAGTCATTATCCACCCCGGCGAAAAAGAAACATTAGCATTTTTGTGTGACTCTTCTGAGAGTTGGCAAGTATGTGCTGCTGACGGAGCTGTCTTTAGAGTTCTTGGATTGCTTGGAAAAAGCGGCCAGGGGATTTCTTTAGAAGAAGTTTTGAAAGAGATAGGCCTATCTCGGAAACTGGAATGGAAATATAGCAAAAGGTTCCGTGAGAAATGGACTCATCAGGGGCAGATAGATTCAATTCAAAACCAAGGACAGCAGTAACCCTTCCTATATGGCCACAAGTAGGCGGTATTAAAGGCGGTTGGTGGTGCGCAAAAAAAGGAAACAGGGCTGGGTCGCGGAGGGAGGAGAAAGCGAGAAAACCCCAGCCCTGTCAAAATGGTTTGCTAATCGATACAGCAAAAAAAAACTATATACTCTATACCGGTACTGTCAAAAAAATGTTCGTATTCCAGCAAAAATAATATCCTGCACCCCCCTAAAAAACCGCTCATCAGCGGTCTTAGAGGCTCTTAATTTAAAAAAAATTGGGCTGAGGTCGGGAGGGAGGAAGAGGAATTAAAACCCCAGCCCGTAGTTTTACCTAAACTCTGCTACGACTCTAACTGTCGAAAGCACAGCTGAAAGTTTAGTTCAAGAAAAAAACCAGTATCACCACTATCCGACTCCCCCCTCTCCAGCAGGTGGGGTGAAAACCCTTCCATATAACAACTACGTACATCAGTAGTATAGCAGAAAAATCTGGGGCTGCAATAGAAAAATTCCGGTTAGTTGTTTTTTTTGGGTTTTGATGCAATATTTTGCCCGCTCCGTACGTTAACCATAATAGAAAACGTGGAGCTCCGTAAATCGAGAGAAACAGTTAGCTGAAAATAATGTTGTGTTTTTTATTAAAAAGGAGGTGCATTATGTTGAATCATTTGAAACTTTGGATTTGTCTGCCGGTTGCAGTGCTGTTGGTTTGCGGAATTGTTACCGCTCAGCCCAGCCAGGCAAAAGAACAAAGCGGTCAGGTTTTTCCGCCGCCAACAATCAAGTATGTGCTGGCGTCTCCGCGGGCCGCTCTGATTGGGCCTGTCAGGGCTGCTACAGGTCTTCACGGCAGGCAATCAGCAGGGGCGGAGAATTTCCCGCGAGAGAACGGCGAAGTCAAGATTCCCGCAGGGGCCAGAGTAGTATTTTGTCTCAGCCGTAACCTGGAAGGCGTATGGTATCGGCGCTCTTTCGGACGGCTGAGTGTCTCTATGGTACTGCAAAAGCGCAGGCCTTGCCGAAAACATCCACAGACCGAGCTGAACGTCCAGGATATTGATACCGCCGATGTAAATGATATAACTGATGTAAATGGTGCAGCACACAACCACTGGGTTACTATTGGTCGCGATGGAGCCGGTGATGTGCGTCGCGGCCCGAGTATCGGCAGGGCCAAAGTGGGCGTGCCCGTTCTCTTTAAAAGGCCGGGCGTATATCTGCTGCGGGCGAAAATCCGCACCACTGCCCAGCCATTGTACCCCAGGCCGAGCGAAGAACCGAATGCTTTAGAATCAACAAAGCCGAAACGACCACCCGCAGCCGTGGCTAAGGATGTCGTTTATGTCAAGGTCAAGGTCGTGAATTTACCCATAATCCAGATTGCCCCGGACCAGGAACCGACGCCGGCTCCGGACGCTGCCTATATCCTTCCGATGCCGAAGGAAATTGACCCCAACGACCCGGGTATGCTAAGTGCCGACCTTAACGGCGACCAGACGGTGAATCTGGTAGATTTTGTCATTATGACCCAGCAGTGGGGCAACGAGTTGGAAATACCTTAGACCAACGATGAATAACCGATTAAGCGGCGTATAAGAAAAGAAAACTATCCGCTATATGCTACAGCCGAAGCAATCAGGGCTGAGCCGAACGCAAACTTTGCGTTCGGCTCAGCCCGTTCTATATTACATCTCCATTGCATCATCCGGATTTTATGTGGTAAAAGAGGAAGACTAAGGATACAATACAACCTCACGGTGCCCGGTTGTATCCTGCGAAAGCTCAAAGGGCGTAAAAAGGAAAAAGTAAAAGACAAAAAATAGCCACAGAGGACACAGAGATAAATTAAAAGAGAATACAGGATACAGAAGACAGAGATCGGAAGAGCACACGTCTGAACTCCAGTCACATTCCTTTATCTCGTATGC